>CALMKK010000208.1 GCA_937867135.1 uncultured candidate division Zixibacteria bacterium | reverse complement strand
ACCCGAAACCTGTGCCGAAGCGGCGCCCACTTGCTCCGCTCCGTCTCTCAATTGCAGAACCATGTTGTTTATAGGACGGGAAATGCTGCGGGCCAGATACCACCCCAAGGATAATCCCAAAATTGTTGAAAAGAGACCGAATATCATAATGATCAACCGCGACCGAGAGGCGGTTTTACGATAGCTGGCGGCTCCAGTTTCGGCTTTGGTTTCCATTAATTTCATCAGATTGCTGACATTGGCCGCTAACGTATCGGTTAAGCCATCGGAAAACGCGGCAATTTCAATGATTCCGGCATTGGCATCGGCATTTAAAGCCGGTACCAGCAGGTTCTTAACAACATCGACATATTTGGAATTAGCATCCTGCATGGCCGCCACTAAGGAACGCTCCTCATCGGTCTCGGCCGCTTCATTAAGGCGCAAGATAATATCTTCGAATTTCTTGTTGTCTTCGTCAAAACGATCCAAATATGAAACTTTCTTCTCCACCATCATCATGGCCTGGCTTTTGTATGTTCTTAATGCCATAAAAGCGGCTTCCTTGGCCAGGAGTGCATCCCGCAGGTTTTTCGTGGCTTTGTCGCCGGCATTGCTCATTTTATATGACGCCCAGAATGATATTCCCCCCATGGCCACAAGAAAAATTACCACAACCAGAACGATTGAGATAATTTTGGCGGTAAGATTAAGTCTCATGATGCCCTCCTGCCGATTCAATAAAAATCCACGCCAATTATTATTAAGGAATCAACGCAATCACCCGAAAGGGTCTTCTCCCGAAAGCTTTATCCTCTGCCCATAATTATCGTCAAAGCTTATTTTCTGATTATAAAAGCTGATCTTTATTTCAACTGTCCAATCAAAATTGCATCAAAATTGAACCGTGAATGGGTCAATTACCACACCTAATCATTCTTTCTACCGTGATTGATAAAGTGTCCCGGCAACCATAAACAATTTGATATATCGGACAAGACCCCAATTCCCCCATATGTCGCTGGATACCAACGAATTAATTCAACTGACTCCCATTCGGGACGGCAAACATTCACCCCAATTACTCGGAATCGCAAATGGAATCATCTTTAATTACAAAAAAATGAATTAATTGTGAGAGGAAGTGTGAAAATGTAAGGGCCCGCAAGCGATCCGGATGCTCTTCGGCCTGCGGCCCTATCTTAATGATATCAAAGACAATGGAAATTGCGCCGGCTATTTCGATCCAAACTTGCCCCATTCTAATTTTTCCAGACATTGATGCTTCATTCGAATCAGTCTCAGAAGCATAAATCCTTAAAAGTTCCAAACCTGAACTTTCGCAGAAGTAACATATACACCGCTGTACCATTCCCTTTAGTTCAATTGCCCTCCGGCTGGTTAATTCCCTAAAGGAGAATAATTCTTGTTGCCATCCAAACCGCTCAAATCAGGGACAATATGGTGCCGGCCCTTGTTTATACAGGAAATTAATCAAATAAGAAACATCAATGATATTTGTCGCCAGATTGCCGTTGACATCCCCGGCCTCAGCCGGGACCGGAGCCGGGCCTCCTTTATAGAGATTATTTATTATATAACCGACATCCAGTATGTTTATTGCCCCGTTTCCGCTGGCGTCCCCGCGCATATAGGTCATAAAAGAACGGGTGTTTATAGACAGGGTATCAAATCCGATTTTATTAGTTGCTTTAGCGCGCCAATAGACCCATTGGGCCCGGGCAAAGCGATTTTCATTTATAATCAGTTCGGAAATATTTTTAACGGTTGTATCAAAAACTGAACCGGCCGGAAGATTGGAGTTCGGCCCGAAATACAGGGTATACGTCATTGTATCATTGGGAATCGGGGAGCTGGGATTACTCCAATCAAGAAAAATATCATTGATGCATGCCAAGCTCAATTTGCTTTGATCGCCTGGAGCCGTCAGATTGAATGATCCCGGGTATGAAGCGATTACAAGATGGAAAGACCAAGGCGACGGATCGCTCCAAGTTTCATAGCCGTTAAGGGTACTATAAGCTCTCACTTTCCAATAATAATCGCTTGTCGACATCAAGGAGGCTTGACGAGCATAGGCGGTATCAGTCAGTCCGGTTACGGTCGTCACATGCGGTGCGCTAAAAGAAGGATCCGTGCTGTAAATCAGATCATAGCGGATTTGATCCCCATGATAAGGAGTACTCGACTTATGCCAGCGGAAAACAAAATTGCCGACAATTGGTACCGTCACCGTCTGCTGATCGTTTGGTTCAGCCAAACTAAATGAACTTGGAGGAGTATTTATACAGAATACGGCCCCTCGGCCGGATTCGGTAATGAGGTTGTTATTCACATCGCGAACGATAAGAGTATCAATTGTCATATTGACCGTTCCTGTCCCGATAGCCCGAAAGCGAATGGTGGCCAGCGTTCCCGGTCCATCGACAGCGAGGCCGTATCCGAGAATCAGGGACTCCAGCCGAAGCGTCGTGGAATCACTTTCAATATATTTATGGAAAACCGTAGTTCCACCGCTTGGCATCAATGGCCCTTCGGTTATCGAAACAGTATCCAGACGCAACTTGTCATAGTGCAGAAAAACCTGAAAGAGTTTCATTCCCGTTACGCCGGCGTCGACTTTTAGATCGACCGAAAATTCGGTTCCGACCCCGGAAGTTATAAAAGTGGTATCGGGATCGAAATAAAACAGTCCGCCGAAGGCCGGAGCAGTCGTCAACCCCGTCAGCATCATTAGGAGAAATAGAGTTTTTTTAAAGACACTTCTTTTAACAGACATGAGCTCCTCCAACAAGTCTAAGGTCGTCAATTTATTTTAAGGAAGCGGACCGGATGGCCCGCTTCCTCTTGTGCTCTTATTCCCCCCTGATTACTTCACCAGCATCATTTTCTTGGTGGCGGTGAAGTCACCGGCTTTCACTTTGTAGAAGTAAACGCCGGATGCGGCATCACTCGCATTCCAGTTAATGGTCACTATACCGGCCTCGCTGTAACCTGAGAATGATTTAATCTTCTGACCGACCACGTTGTAAATATCGAGCAGATAGTCGCTCGCAACGGGCAGAGCCAGTTCGATTGTCGTTGTCGGGTTGAACGGGTTAGGATAGTTCTGAGACAAAGCAAACACGGTCGGAATGGCCGGAGTCACTCCCTTTACCACAGTGGTACTGAAGGAGGTCGGCACATCCTTATTGTCGATGTCCCTAACTGTTAAAACCATATCTTCAAGATCGACGGAAGTGATGCTATGAATGGCCCGGATGGTCACCTGAGCCATCTCGGTTTCCTTGAACTGGGCGCCGGCGCCGAAGATTATGCCGTCAAGCAGCAGTTCCTTTCCTTCGGCTCTATTAAAGAAGAAGGTTTGGTGGGATGTCTCAAACATCTTACCCTGCTTGACATTAACTATTTCCAGATTGTCCCGGTCATAGTTGAAGACCAGGTGGAATCCCTTGATAATCGAGGGATTATCATTGGAAATGGAAATAGTGTATTCGGAGCCCGCCGTCATCTGATCGGGCAACTGCGCCATAATCAAAACCGGAGCTATCTTGGCCGGACCGGAATTGCCCTTGGCGGCACCATGAGCGTCATAGTTCATAGCAAAGGGAACGAGATCTTCAAAATTAATACAGTCATCAGGTATCGGATAGCCGGTACCGGAGCCGTCATCAGTGGGCCCGATATCGAATTGAGGATCAAATCCGTCCTGAGGATCGCAACGATAATAGGCTCCTGCAAAGGCCCCAAATTCCTCACCAAATTCAACTTCGCCATTGAAATCGATATCGCCGAGGATATAATTGGTTTCCAGAACATCGGTGTTGGGACCGGAGTAGTTGCCCGCCGAATCCATGGTCCAGATGGAAATGGCATAGATATCCGGCTGAGGACCGGCAAAGGTGAAATCAACCGTCGGTGCCGTGACCGAACCGGCTGATAATCCTTCGGACAGGGTCAGCGGATGTGGCGGCATAGCGCCGGCATAGTTCGGATAGTCGTTCCAGAACGTATATCTGATGAAATACTTATAAGCGCCCGGAACAGCTGTCCATCCGAGTTTCAGGCTTCCGCCCGGTATTCCTGAAGCCGAAGGCGTGGCCGAAGGAGCCGCAACATCATATATAATGGTGGCATCATACGGACCGCCAGTATTTAAGGCATCGTCCCGGAACTGAACCTGAACCGTATTCACTCCTGCCGGACCAGCCAGGGTCCAGGGGCTCGGATAAGTACCGGCAACAGGTATCCACGAGGTGTAAACGCCGCCAAAATTCTTGAATCGCATACTTACCGCATCACCGGTATAAGTAATATTGACCAACGAATTGTTGGCAAGGTTATTGGTATAGCCGGAAGCGGCACTCGGGTTTCCGGAAAGAATCGTAAAGGCGCCGGTCGGAAGGGTCTGATCAAGAATAATGGCATCGGACACGACCGCACTGACATGCCCGGCCAAATCCTTCATCTTCATGTAAACAGTCTTGGTTCCGTCGCCGGCACTCAAAACAAATGCGACTGAGCCGCTGGGTGCATGAGCCTGCCAGGAGGCGCCTGTGAAAGCGGCATTCTCCGAAAGCATAATCTGGTCCGGATATACATCAGTCCAGGTATATGTGATGGTGACATTCGGGTTATTGGTCTTAACTGCACCAGAGTTAATGGTCATGGTATTGATAATCGGATCAGTAAGATCAAAAACGATATTATCCGTCACTTCTCCGCTCTCCCGTCCGGCGCAATCGCGAGCCTTGAGATAGAGTGGAACCCATATCGCTTCAGCCGGGCTTGAGAAGGCATACGTAACGGTCGGGTTGAGAGGATCAAACGGCACCCAACTGCTTCCCGAATAATCGCCGGAAATGGGACTCATTATAACTTCAATGATATCCGAACTCATTCCGGTCAGGGTGACATCAACCGTCACATCGGGCGAGAAAGTGGCACCGTTATCGAGAGCCATCGTTCCGGCCGTTGGGACGCTACAGTCGACAAAAATACCATCACTACCTTCGGTGCTGTAATTATTTATATCATCGACCAGAACGGCATAAATGGTATTATTGGCGTCGCAGGAACCGCCGGCAATCGTGTATGACTGCGTCACCGGGCTGGTTGCCGCCGAGATATTGTACCAGGTATAGCCGGTGCCGGAGGTGGTGCTCAGTCCCAGCCAGACCACATCGGTGGCGACATAACCGACCGTCACATCAACCGTCCAATTGTCGGTGCAATCCTGTTCACCGTCGCTGGCATCTGTGACCACCATTGAGGCGATAACCGGTGCGGTCGCGTCAAGCGTAATCTGATCATTCAAAACCGCGCTGATGTTGCCGGCGCGATCCATGGTGGCGTAATAAACCGTCTTCACGCCGTCACCGGCGCTGAGGGTCACATTGACGGGATTGGCCAATGCTACCCAGCCGCCATTCCCGCAAATAAGATCGCCGGCGCTCTCGGAGTGATTGAGACGGTAGGCGCCACTACCATAGCCGGCTACCGCACCTGTAATGGCTACGATATTCGTCTTGGCGGCGCCGCCGGCCAGGGTCCAGCCGGTCGGAATAGGAGCCACTCTATCCAGGGTAATCGCATCAGAGACCTGATTACCCATATTGCCATAGGCATCATAGAGACGGGCGTACAGAGTGTACGGGCCATCAACACTTGGTAATTGATAGGTGGCCGGATCCACGGCCGCGATCGGACCTTCCCAACCGGTCAGATAGAATTCCATTTTGGTCCTCGTCCCGTCATCCACAAAATCAACGGTGACGTTACGATCGTTGGTATACTGCGCATCGGGCGCACAACCATCGGCATCGATTAGTGTGATCGATGTGAGGACCGGACCAGTGCGATCAATCTTGAAATTGTAATTGACCGGATCTGATAAATTCACTCCATCGGAAGCAATTACATTCAAAATATGATTGCCTTCAAGAAGAGCGCTTATATTGATCAGGATTTGCGCCGGGGTCGTGTAGGCCGTGCCCGAGGCCGGGCCAAGATAGATCCATCCGCCTGCGCCGTCAAAGCGATACCACAGACTTGTCAGTTGGTAATTGTCCGTGGCCGAAACCATGACCTTTAATTGAATCGGAGTTCCAACCGGATCAGAATAAGTGTTGTCGCCAATCGGATTATTGGGGGTCACATTTGTCACAATCGGTTTCTGGGTATCTGTTAAGGTCAGTGCCAGAGGCACATCCACGGTCGGCAGAGGATTATTATCCATATCCTGATACTGGGAGGACAGCGTAATTGTGGCACCCCCGGTAACCAGCGGCTTGAAAGCGGCGAAAGCCAATTTTCCACTGCCAAAGGCCGGATTGGTAAAATTGGCGGCCGAAAATATCAGTTTGCCGACCGACGATGAATCGATGGGGGGGGTATAAAGCGCTTCCGCCCCCATGAAGTCGGTATTATTGGCCGAACCGGGCTGATATTCCAACTTGGTGATATCCCAAGTGACGGTAAAGGAATAAGCCGCCAGCCCGTTTTCCTGCGGATTGCAGGCCGCCGCACCCCAATTGAAATCTACGGTATGGACCGAGAAGACTTCCCAGGTTGCGGTCGAAGACGCCGCAGTATTGGTGAAAGTATTTGGTGCCAAGTCAACAATACCGGTGCCACCGTCGAGATAATAATATCCGGAGCCGGAATAATCATCGAAGAAGTTGCCCGTCCAGTTATAAATGGTATTGTTATCGTATCCTTCCACACCCGGATGATTATAGAAGCAGTTATTATGGATGTAGTTGGAAGCCGGAGCGCCGTTGACATAGACACCATAATTGGCGTCATCGTGGATAGTATTATATTCCACTGTCACATTGCCGGCCTGATAAATATAAACACCATAATTATCATTGGCGAACATCAGCGAGTGGTCGACTTTATTTCCAACGGGATTATTGGAACTATTGAAGAGCACGCCGCAACGGCCGTTGTCTTCAAAGACCATTTCGGTCAGCTGAACCTCATCAAGGGAGGCTCCGCCGGCGACGCCGTCATAATAATTCTTGACCGTCAATTTTTTAATCAACAGTCCGTTGGTGTAATCGGCATTGAGATTAAACAGATTCACGGCCTTGTTCTGAGGAGCCGGAGGCGTGAAAATAACGGTTGCGGCATCATCGCCGACAATCTCGGTTACATTGAGCGGAACCGTCAAATTATAATCATGATACGCCCCTGGCCTGACCTGAATCTGATGGGGACCGGAGGGATTTGACGCCGCCGTCGCAAGGGCCGTGGTCAAATTCGGATAGGTGGTGGCCGGATTGCCGTCATCATCAACCACGAACACTGCCGTCGATGCCGTTCCGATGGCCAAAGCCAGAATCAAAAAGGCATATAACAATATTCGATTTAACATTTTTTTCTCCTATTAGGATTTTTCAATTAGCTGTGTAAATCAGCTACTTTGTCCAATTTTGGTCATGTCAAAAACCCTTCAGATTTGCTGCCCACCTCCTTCAAAATTATTGGGCAAGGAGAAACTGCCACCCGTCACGGGAACAAATTTTCCTGTTGACTGGTATTAAACAGCAGGTAAATTGTAAGTACGGCCTTAGGGGATTCTTTCTTAATTGGCTTACGCAGGCACGATTAGAGAGTCTCCTTTGTGCCGTTTTTGTTTACTTTAACAATTATCACCTTACCACAGTGGTTAAGAGGTTAAATCTACCATTGTGACTGGGGCAAAGAATTCGGCCTCACCTCCTTTCGCGCTAAAAGGTTGTCTCTATTTTAAGGATGCCTGGGACAGCGGGAATTTCATTTAAATTCCCCACTGAGACCTTTATTCGTTCCCAATTTTCTATCGCTTGATTCTGCGGGTTAAAGATCAGGTCGGAATCTGCCTGCCCAAATTAAAGAGGCATGTTCCTATCACCCGATCCATCCGGCAAAATCAAAATTGTCTCTCCAGTCGTTTTGTTGATCAGAATCAAATTAGTGTAGAAAAATCCCTATCTCGTTACCTCGTTGCCGACAAAAATGTAGAAGACATTGCCCTGAGCTCACCGCCTCGGCCCCATTTCTTATGGGCCGGGTCTAGCCTGTCCCGGCCCTCAAGAAACTCCCCCCTCGAGCCCAACAATCAATAAATCCCGTTTCATCAATTATGCAATAGGGAGTACTCCCCATTTTGGCTTGAGGGGAATCCACATCTCCCTTCATGGAGTGATTACACCTTCTTTCAGCGCCAGACGAACGATCTGCGCGATATTATTGCACCTTAATTTCTCCATTATTCTATATCGGTGATGCTCGACTGTTTTGGGGCTGATATTCAATTTGTCCGCGATACATTTACCCGTGAACCCTTCCGCAATCAGTTGAAACACCTCCTGCTCCCGGGGCGAAAGGGCATCCAGGGGCGTGCTGTACGTTTTATCTCTTGTGAGGGAGGCAAAATCACGAATGACTTTGCGGTTGATTTTTTCGCACAGGTAAATATCCCCGGCCATGACCGCATCGATGGCGGCGAATAATTCCTCGGCGTCTATATCCTTTAACAAATAACCCGAAATGCCGTGGCTCAAGGCATAGGCCACATATTTATTATTGTCATACATTGTCAGAATAATAATGCGGCAGGAAGGGGCGCTTTTCCTTATCTGATCTATGGCTTCAATACCGTTAAGTTCCGGCATGGAAATATCCAGGAAAACAACATCGGGTTTGCACTTTTTTATTTTCTCCAATGCCTCTCGGCCATTTTCGGCCTCCCCGACAATTTGGTGTTTTTCCCTTTTACTTAGCAGTTCGATAAGACCGCTGCGCAATATCTTGTGATCATCTACAACCAGTATTTTTATCTTTTCCACAGTTTCACCTCGTGGGAAGAGTGACCGTTACCGTCGTTCCCGCTCCCGGCCGGCTGGAGATATCAACCCGGCCGCCAATCATATCCATTCTTTCCCGAATATTAAGAAGACCCAAACCCGGCTTTGAAATATGTCCATTGCCGATACTTCCGGGATCAAATCCTATTCCGTCATCGCTAATGCGAAAGTTTATGAGTCCGGGGGCATAATCGACTGTAATTTCCACCAGGCCTGCGGATGAATGCTTTTGAATATTAAGCATCACTTCCTGAAATACTCGAAAAACATTTATGGCCTGAATCTTGGATAAAGGGGATTTCTCCCCATTTATAGCCAGACGGCATTTTATTTGGCTTCCCCGGCAAAATTCTTCAAGATACCACTCAATGGTCGGGATTAAACCCAGATCATCGAGTATCTTGGGGCGCAACTCCGATGACAATTGACGCACGTCGGCCGCCAGTTCCGAGATAAGGCCCGAAATCTCATTTAGAATCGGGTGTTCCTTATTCCTCTTCTCCAGGGCTATCCGGGAAAGACGCATTTTCGCCAGTCCCAATTTCTGCCCGATTACGTCATGCAATTCGCGGGCCAGCATTTTGCGCTCATTTTCCTGGACTTCAATGAGACGATTGGACAGCCGTTTCAAATCGGCCTTTTGCCTTTTTAAGAGAATTTCCTTCTCCTTCATTTCGGTTATGTCATGCACCACTCCAAAGGTCCCCTTAAAGTCGCCCCCCGGATCATAAAAGGGTGCGGCCGCTATCTGGACATGGTGTCGGCCGCCATTTTTGTCAATCAATACGGTTTCGTATCGTCCGCTCCCTCCCCGATGCTTTTCCTGGGTCAGCCTCTTATAGCGATTAAATTCCACTTCATCCATGATTAGAGATAAGCCGGAGCCGACTAAAAAATCCCGTTTGTATTCCAGCATCCTGGCGAAGGCACTATTGCAGAAAGTGATATTGTCTCCTATATCAATAATAGCAATCCCTTCTTGAGCGGTCTCAACCAGCGTCCTGTATTTTATTTCGCTGGTGAGCATGGCTTTCTGCAATTCGAATATTGATGAAATGTCCTGAAAATTCAGGAGAAATAAAGTCTCTCCTGCAATAACAAATTCACGGATACTGGTCAGAACCGGAACCTCGCTCCCTGATTTATTTATAAACGAATGCTCGAGGTTATTGATTTGTCCCCGAACCGCTTCTGTCTCGACCAACCCCGCAAAACCGGGACTGATCCGCTCAAAAGATTCCTCAATCAATTCCGTCTGACGGTAACCGAGAATTTCACGGGCATAATCATTAACATCCTTTATTTCCCAGCGATCATTCAGAAGAAATACCCCCCCAGGCATATTTTTGTAAAGAAAATTGAACCACTCCTGGCCCTGTTTAATGAAGACAAATTGCTGCTTGTTGACCTGATCGGTAATATCCGAAAAAATCGCGTCAAAACCGTTTATTTGCTGACCGCGATAATTGAGCTTGAGCCGAAATTCGCAGGTCAGCAAAGAGCCATCCCGGCGTCGCGCAATGAAACACTCGGTCACGGAGTCTTTCCCGTTACGAATTTCTTTCACCCTGTTTTGAAGACGATCTACCTGACTGTTATCAAACAACTGCAAAAGATTCAAACCTGAAGAAAGATCCCCATCTGCGTAGCCGAAATTGCTGCACAATTGGCAGTTGGCTTCCAGAATATTTAAATCCAAATCCGTTCTGCAAACCGAAACGTTAAGAATATCGGCCAGTGATTTTTCATCCACTTCCACTCCAGACATTGGCGCTCATTACCCTATATTTTCAAATATTAAAGGGCGTACGGCTAGTAAACGGACACGCCCGTACCGTTCCGGGACAGGGTAAATCACCCTGATACCGGCAAATATCCAATCTCTTGAAATTTAAAAGCCCAGTTGCCCCTATGTCACAATGTAAAATCTATATAACAAATTATGTGCCATATTGACCGGCTTCCGTGTTTAATTCAAATGGATATATTCCAATTGCTTATGAAGTGCGTCGAATGCCCCAATATCCCCGTGAGGTATATTCACCACAAAAATGAAAATTTGGAAGGGTAAAATTACCTAATCGTAATGCCGAGGGCCTTTATTAATTTTGCCAAATTGGCGCGATCAACGCCCAGGATTTTGGCGGCCTTGGATATATTATTATCGGTCTGCTGCAGGGCCTTAATAATATAATTGCGCTTAAATTCCAAAACCGCTTGAGCGAGCGTTTTCACCTGAGTAGCCATCACCTCCGGCCCCTCACTTTCCGAATGAAGCACCTTAATAACATCTTCGGCACAAATAAGATCAGATTCGCACGTTGCAATTATGGAAGTGACTTTTTGACGCAATTGGCGGACATTTCGGGGCCAATCATAGTCAATAAGTACTGAAATGGCGGAGTTATCGAAAATCTTCGGTTGCGAACCGTCTTCTATGACACACTTGTCCTTAAAACGCTCGATCAGCAGAGGGATATCCTCCCGCCGCTCACGTAAGGGGGGCAAAGTAATATTAACCTCATCCAAGCGGGAATAAAGATCATCGCGAAAAAGACCGCTGCTGATCAGGTCAGCGAGGTTCCGGTGCGTGGCGCAAAGGACCCGAACATCGGTTTTTTTAACGTCCGGGGAACCCATCTTCACATACTCTCCATACTCCAGAATACGAAGCAATTTTTCCTGCGTATTCAGGTCCATATCGCCTATTTCATCAAGAAAAACAGTCCCGTGGTCGGCGACCTCAAAAAGCCCTTTTCTGTCTTCGGCGTGGGTATATGCTCCTTTAACGTGTCCGAATAGCGCCGATTCGGTTAAATCGCTTGACACATGATTGCAGTTATACCATCGGAAGGGAAAATCCTTGCGGCGGCTGTTATAATGAATGGCCCGCGCCACCATCTCTTTGCCGGTTCCGGTTTCACCATAAATAATAACTTTGGTATCGCTCATCGCGGCTCGCTGAATCGCCTGATACACCTTTTGCATTTTTTTCGACAGCCCGACCATACCATAATTCATTTCTGCCATAGCCGCCAAACCGTAAACATTCCTTTTCAGATTAAAGCTCTCGACGGCATTGCGAATGGAACGGGTCAATTTGGAAACAGGGTCCCCCTTTTGAACGTAATCAAAGGGTCTCTCTTTATCATTTATTTCATCCTCGTCAAAATCGCCAGGATATCCGGTATGGAAAATCACGGGAAGTTCCGGCTCCATTTTCCTTATTTCGCGGGCCGCTGATATTCCATCCATTCCCGCCATTTTGATATCCATCACGACCACGGCAATGTCCTTGTGCTGCCGCACTAATTCGAGCGATTCCGGGCCGGATGCCGCCAGCAGGGTCTCATAATCGTCGAGAAGAAGCTCCCTCAGCATTTCCAGAACATGCACTTCATCATCGACCAGCAATATTTTATTCTTTTTTCTGGTTTCAGCCATTATTTGTCCCCCCGAAAATCTTCAGGGTAACGGTAAAGCGCGTTCCCTTATTGATCTTGCTTTCAACTTTTATTGTGCCCCCATACATTTCCACAATACCCTTGGTGCTGGCCAGTCCCATGCCGGTTCCCTTGTTGGGTTTGGTGGAATAGAACAGCTCGAAAATTTTATCGATAGGCTCCGCTGCTATTCCTTCTCCGTTGTCGGCTATAATCAGATTAAACAATTCCTGTATCCTTTTCCCCTCGATAATTATAGAAGGGTCGGGTCGATTTGTCAAGGCATCCATAGCATTGATAAAAATGTTGTTTATTGCAATAAATAATTGCCGGCGATTGGATTCCACGATGATGCCGTCGGGGCAATTGATTTCAACCTTTACATTTTGATCTTTGATTCGAAGCTGATTGCTTTTCAGCACCTCTTTTATTACTTCGCAAGGATCGACTTGACCTGGGAATTTTTCCGTATCCAGTTTGGTGTATTGCGAAATCAATCCGGTGATATCCAGCGCTCGCGAAATGGCGTCATCCGCGATGCGGCTGTAATTCATCAAATCCTCTTCTTTTGGCGTTGATTCGTTCCAGGCGCGTCGCATCAGGCTCAGGGCGCCCCGGACTGGAAAAAGGGCATTGCGTATTTCGTGGGCCATACCGCCCGCTATTTGCCGCGCCTGCATATATTTTTCAAGATTAGTTTTCTGGATTTGTATCTCCGCCCGCTGTCTTTCAATAGTATTGGCAAATATCTCCCCCACGATTCTCATCAGGGCGATAATATCCTCCGAAAAAGTCCGCTCCGCTGTCATCGAGGCTACTCCCAGACCGCCGATCAGGTTCCGCCGATATATCATCGGTACGGTCAGCAGGGTCTTTATATTAAGGGACTGTAATAGCCGCCTATCGCCTTTCGCCTCCGGCGGAAGATTGGAGAGGGACGGGATATAGATATTCTTTTGAGCCCGAAGAAGCTGCATGGTCCATCCTAACATATCCAGGGGATATTCCGTATTGGGATCAATCTCACCGGGATAATCGGGAGCCCACCAACGATATAAAAATGACAGGGTATTTCTTTCAGCGGATATATTAAAAAGGTAAACCAAATCGGTTCCGACAAACTCGCCTATTTCATTTACCGCCGCCTTTAAACCGGCTTCCACTTCATGGGGAGCCAGATCAATAAACCTGGTCGATATTGAAGTGATTAAATCTTCAAAAGCTTGACGATATTTCAACGCGGCCTCGGCCGCCTTGCGCTCGGTAATATCGATAACGACCACCTGACGGGTCTGCTTTCCTTCCAGCGTCATCGCCTGCGAATACAGTTCCACCCAGCGCTCCTCACGCTTTTTGGTAATAATTTTAATCTCATAGTGAATGGATCCGCCCGTTTCATGGCCGGTTTGCCCCGCATATTGCTGAACTTGTTTAATATGGTCCGGATGAATGATCTTCTGCAAAAAATCCGAGACCCGATAGCTTAATATCTCTTCTGAACTATATCCTATTATCTCGGTGGCGCGGCTGTTGACAAAGAGATATTTATCCCCTTGATAGACAAACATCCCCTGTAACGAATGCTCCGCCAGATTACGAAATTTATGTTCGCTTTCGGCCAGGGCTTCTTCCATTCGCCGGCGCTGATCAATATCAACCAGCACGCCTCGGATACCGACTACCTTATCTCCCTCAAATACCGGGCGGCTCGACGAACGGACCCATTTGGCTTCTCCTGATTTGGCAATCATCCGGTATTCGCTCGGGTACAATATGCCCTCTAAAACATCACCCAGACTCTTTCGTATTTCCGGCAAATCATCATTATAAATATAGGGCCAGACCGGCCGACCCGCCATAGCCAGAGAGTCATATCCCAATATACTTTTTATAGCCGGGCTGACATAAGTCACAATCCCTTTGTCGTCGATGCTGAACAGCACATCGTTGACATTTTCCACCAGATCGCGATAGGCTTCTTCTGATTTCCGCAAGGCGCCTTCGGCCCGCTTTCGGTCGGTGATATCAATTATTACCATCTGGATCGCCGGGCGGCCATCAAAATTCATTTTTTGGACGAAAGCCTCAATCCAACGTACCTTTCCCCGCGCTGTAATAATCCTAAATTCTTGATTTGAAGAAAGCTCCTCTCCTGCCAATCTGGATTTCAGTCTTTTCATCGCCTCTTCCTTGAATTCCGGATGCAGGAAGCGTTTAATAATATCAAAATCCGATTTACCGAGTATTTCCTGAACTGTAACCTCATGGATTTCTGCGAAGCGCGAATTTACAAAAGCCACTAATTCGTCCTGGAACACCATCATCCCCTGGAGCGAATGCTCCGCCAGATTACGGAACTTCTCTTCGCTTACACGCAATTCATGCTCCATGCGCCTTCGTTCCGTAATATCGCGCGCAATGCCGAAAATGCCGATTACTTTATCGTCCTGATAATGCGGGCTGGTCATAAATTCCCCGATTATATATTGCCCGCTTTTGGTTATGATTCGATATTCATGGGTTCCGGCTGAATATCCCCCCAGAACTTTGGCGAAAGTTTCTTGGGCCCGCTCCAAGTCTTCCGGGTGAATTATCTCAAAAGATGATCGGCCGAGCCATTCCTCAATTTTCCATCCCGTCCCTTTCTCGAAGGCCGGATTCAAGGCTAAAAATTTCCCTTCTCTATTGACGGTAAAAATAATGTCATAGGCCGCATCGATCAAATCGCGATAATTGGCTTCTGATTTGGCCAGGGCGATATTGGCTCTAGCCAGGGCCTGCCGCTCCTCGTCGAGACGTACCAGACTCTGCACGGTGTGGACCCTTTTAGTTACAATATCCACTATTTCTTCCATGCAATTAATGACGTCATGAGTGGGCCTGCGGCCGTCAAAAGGAGTATCTACTGATAGCCATCCTTCATATTGCCCCTGACTGCCGATGATCGGGACAAAAAGTTCATCTCCCGGTTTCCAGTCCGACGGCGCCGATCCTCCCTTCTCCTTTTGAACAATTACTCTGCCGGAGGCGAGGGGCATGATCGCCGCATCTTCAGGAATAAAATAGGAGTGGCTGATACGGTATTTTTCCTGAGTCATGCGGGCAGCGATCTCTCGACTCGGCGCCGGCGCTTTTCGGGCCCGTTCAATTATGATCGGATCCAGGCCTATCTGGCCCAGATGAATTATTTCACGCTTTTCGTTATGAATTGTCAAAACGGCTCTTTTATAAAGACCGGAATTATAGATAGCATTGCAGCCCAGCGTCAGGCATTGTTCGACATTCATGGCGGTCCGGAGTTCGCTCAACAGTTGGAGCCGCGACCTATCTCTGATTTCTTCACGTTTGCGAATCGAAATGTCATCGACAATGACGACAAACCCTACAACCATACCCTGGCTGTCATGAAGCGAGGAAGCACTGACACTAATGGGAAATTCCCGGCCATTCCGGTTAATTGCCATAAATTCAATATTCGTCAATGTTCCTCTTTTTAGCACGGTCTGTTTGAGATTGGGGACCGTTGAATGCTGCACGGGGGGCAAATAGGAAAGGATATTCTTGCCGATAACTTCCGCCTTTTTCTCATATCCAAACATTTTTATGGACGCCGGATTGACTTCGACGATATCGAGATTCAAATCAAGTATTGTTATTCCATTGGCCGCCGATTCGAATATGGCATGCATTTTTTCTTCCGATTCCTGGAAGGCGCGGTCAGCTTCCAGTCGCTCGGTCATATCCTGGCCGATAGCTATGGCCGTCATCCGGCCATCCTCCGAGTACAGGACCGAGTTGGACCATAGGATGGTCCTCAATTCGCCCGATTTTGTTACAAGTGACTCTTGCTTGCGATCTTCGGGATGAATTTTTACCCATTCCGCGAAATTTATCAACCCTTTGTGACGGCTTTCCTCGGGAAGAAACAAATTCGGCCAGTTCTTTCCAAGCACTTCTTCCCGGCTATACCCTGTAACCCGCTCGCACTCCCGATTGAAAATTGTAATTCTGGCCCTCTCATCAAGACATACAATAAGGCTGTTGGCCGTATCGAGTATCGAACTGGAAAAATCTCGTTCCCCTTTTAATTCCAAATTGGCCCGATGAATTGCGCTGACGTCGGATGCGATCGCGATGACGGCATAGTACGCACCGGAGGAATTTTTAAGGGCACGAAGGCTGGTGTTAAACCAATAAGGCCGCCCCTGAAGATAGATCAAACTCTCATCCGACTTTCTTTGACCCGACTTTATGGCATCTTGGACATTCGCCATCTGAATATCGGCAATATCCTTGGGGAAAAGGTCCCACATGCTCTTGCCGATAAAGTCCTGAGGTTCTCCGCCCAACCGATGCGCCGCAACTGTATTTAGAAAGAGAAAAGTTCCGTCATAATTAACGGTGAAAATTGATTCTCCGGCGGTCTCAACCAGAGTTCGGTATTGTTCCTCACTTTCCCTGAGTGCCGCTTCCGCCTGCCGCCACTCCGATATATCCCGCACAATGGCGAGTACTTCATCGGGAGCGCTGATTATAAAACGGGCTTCATAGTCTTTCCGGCCATCCGGCATTATCAATTGATACTCGAATGAATTTATTTGGCCCGTCTTTAAGACATTTTCAATACTCTCCAATGCCTTTTTTACTGTCTCGGGAGGCAGAATGTCCCGAATATTTCGCCCAATAATTTGGTTCGGCGGTATAAAAAATCTTTCCGTATCGACCCCTTCAAAATCCAGGAATTTCCCCTCCGCATCTAAGGTAAATATCAAATCCGGCGTAGCGTACATCAGAGCCCGGCGCCTGGCTTCGCTTCCGCGAAGGGTCCGCCCCACTCTGCCCCGCATATAATTGATAATTAAAAGAGCTACCAGTAGCAGAAATAGCGCGATGACGATTAAGTTGCGATAGTACCAGAAAATTGTCGCGGCATACTCGCCGAGAGGGCGCCCGTTGATATTAACAATAAAGCCCTGATTGGGGTCGCTCACCAGCAACGTCCGGACATTCCCGGTGGAGTCAAAAACAATCGGTTCCACGGCCCCCCCGCGGTATGGCAGACTGCCCAATTGCCGAAAATCACGGGAATAAATATTCAAACCGTTCATTCCGCCAATGACATATTGGGAGTCGGCCAATCCGGCCACCTTGATTTTGCCGTTATACCCTCGAAGATTGGTAGGATTTGATTCCGCCAGCAAATTAAGGGTGGTATCATATATTTGAATGACCCCGTTATTGGAAATAAGAAAAATGGCATTTTCGTGATTGCGATACTTATCCCGCCAGCCGCTGGCCATATTCTCCCCGGTTGTGACCTCGTGAATGGAATTCCCCTTTCGATCGATAATAGCCAGGGTGGGGCGCCTTGCTGGAAGCGTATCGTTGAAAGTGTCAGGCAGAAACGGGAGAGTATGATAAATGCAAAAGCGATTGTGAGCGGTGTCAACCGGTATGACTTGCGTCCCGCCGAAATCGGCGTTGATTATATAATTAAATTCCAGAATCCCTTTGGAATTGATCTTGCTGAGATATCCGTAATTATCAATGAAACGGCCCTGAACCACATTATTCTGGGTGCCATATGTGGCGAAAATTACGGATGGATTTAGAGTATCGCGGCAGTCGGCCAGGGATATGATAACCGGAGCCACCGGCAAGGACCATTCCACCCGATGTGTCTCCATCTCGACACAAAAGAGAGTCCGCGGCTCGATATCTCGGCCCGGAAAAGTCTGAAAAAACTGCTCGATCCGGCCGTCAAAATCATAATCAAATGCCCCCAGAAAATTGACGGCCGTTTCCCACTGATCGTTGCCGGTATGATCTTTCCCGGTGCATAGAAAAATATATTCAAATTCCCGAGTCTGCAGGCGGTGCCTTATGACAAAGGCCGAATCATTTCTGTACCCGGAAGCGGCAATGCACTGTGACTGATATTCCCGGTCAAAATAAATATTGTAGTCCCATATCGTGAAGAAGATAGGGTCTTCGCTGATATATTCAACCGGATTAAGCCGTATTAATGCGAAAGAGGCGTTTTCATCCCGGCCCAGGGCGCCGTTATTGGCCCGAATAAAAAGGGCTGTGCTCGTATCGCCGTGGTTGGCCCGGTACACTTGAAAGGGCCGATTGACAATCTTCCGCTGACCCCTGTCATCGTATCCGAACACCTTGGTCATTTCGTACGGAAGCAATTCCGGATTTTGATTATAGCGAATAATCAGCCGGTCAACCTGAGCCGCGACAGGCAAAACATAGAGCCCCATAATTAAAAGGCCCCAATAGATAATTTTAAGCGGAGAAAAGCCGCGCATAGCTATAACTTAATCCATTTTTGAAATATGTCAAATGGTTAGACTAATGTCCCGACAAGGAGAACTTAATAAACGGGAAGGCATTCCGGCTGTGCTAAATTTCTTGACAAACCGGCTTAATCTCATTAATTGAATCCTGCAAAATGGCGGTGTAGCTCAGTTGGTCAGAGCAGTGGAATCATAATCCACGTGTCCGGGGTTCGAGTCCCTGCACCGCTATTTTATGTTGCTGTATCGCAATGTCTTACACGACCAATAATGGATTGATATAATCCATTATGCCTCACGTTTTCAGAGACAAAAGGGACTCGTGCCGTTGGCACACGCCTTCCTTTGAACCTTATTAATCAAAATAGCGGCAATAGGGCACGCTGAAATCAAATTGCCTTTCAATTATTCTTCTGAATTGTTGTGGTTTGATGAAGCATGCATAAGGCCGAACCCGGAGTTTAAAACACCTAGCGCAAAACCTTCTCCATCTCCCCTGGTTTAAGTTACCCAGATCAAATCCGACCCTCAATTTTAATTCGTTTCCACTGCCATAAACTCGGGATTGCAGAAATAGAAACCCGGCGGACAGAGCACTGAACCGCCGGGCTTAGGTGAACTCAATCAAGCACAATGCCTGATATAAGCCCCCACAGAATTATTTCAGAAGCATCATCTTTTTCGTATCCACAAAGTCTCCGGCTTTGAGGCGGTAGAAATAGATGCCGCTGGCCACAGATACGCCATTCGACCCTCTGCTGTCCCATACAATTGAATGCTGTCCGGCTTCGAGTGTGCCATTTGCCAGAGTAACAACCTTCTGCCCGGACACATTATATATCTCAAGCGAGACCTCACAGGTCTTGGGTAAGCTGAAGGAAATCTCTGTAATGGGATTGAAAGGATTGGGGTGATTCTGGGCCAATTCGAACTTGGTCGGAAGAGCTTCTGCCTTTTCGGCCGCATTGGTGATGCTAAAATCAACCTCATTGGCAGATATATCGGCGCCAAGTGCCTCTACTATATCTACCATTCCGTCGAACTCAAGCACTGTCGAGTTGCCGCTGGAGATTTTGCCGTTCCCCTGGATATCCAGCATGCCGAGTTTGATTTCATTGCCGGATTGGCTGGAATAGACCTGCATCTCATTTATTTTGTTTGAGATATTAATCATGGTGCCGTCGGAGGCTTTTAGAACCATTTCAAGGCCAAAGATATCGACCGGCGAGTTAATGCTGATAATGGTTTTACCACCGACGTAGTTTGCAGTAATGTCTGCATTATGCGCAACTTTCTCTGCCGCGACTGTTCCTCCACAACAACCAGCCGACGGATAACCCGCTTCTGCGCATCCGCAGACCGGCGCCGGCCCATGTTTATACAGGTAATTTATAAGATAACTTATATCGAGGATATTGACCGCGCAATCCCCATTGACATCGGCGGCATCAATGCATCTCAAAGGAGAAAGCCCTTTATAAAGATATTGTATAAGGGTTGAGACATCGAGAATATTTACCGCGCCATTATCACTGTAATCGCCCGGAATATAAGTCCCAACTTTCGCGGCTGCAAAATTGACAACCGGGACGAAACCAATAGTCGGATAACTGGTATCTCCGAAAAGCAGACGCTTTGATTCAATATCTGAAAATGTAGTATCGAAGGCCACGTCAAGATAGCAGGGCATTCCTGCTTCTTTCTGAAGCGAAAAATATAGATAAGCCACGGTCGTATCCCAGCCAGTTTGGATATAATCCTCGCCATATGTCGCCAGCCCAAGCACGACATTGCGATTTACGCCATCAATAGGATTTTCCTTTATCCCCCAATTTTCAACCGCCGTCCCGATGTATGAGACTGAATCAAGAATCATATGCGGATCGTCCCATTTAAGGGGGATATTCATGGCGACAGTTGGGGTATTGCAATTGATTTTAACTGGTATCCTGAAATTTCCATTTACTGATAGACAGGTGCTGGAATTGGGGATATAGAGCGCGTCGAAATCAATGCTATCACCAGACCATATGCAAATATCATCGAACCAAGAGCTACCTTCATCAGATTGAATTGAAAAATATGGGAGTGTGTCCATCCAGTGTTCCCATTTGCGTATAAATTCGCCCTTTTGAATGTCATTTACGAATAATCGAGTATAGAGGTAGGAGTCACCGTGTTTGCTTAGTTCCATGCGTATATGATGCCATTCGTTCAGGGCTAATCCGGGAATAATTGATGAACCCCCGTCGATTCTGACGTCCAAATCGCCATTCTCAAGAAAATAAAAGGCTGAAACTTCTGGGATATCAGTCCAGTCTGGTCCTGGCCTAAAACTTAGAGCAGATCGATAGGGATGACAACCACTTAAACCCTCAGAACCATTTCGAACCCAGCAATCGAAACTGACAGGGAAGTTTGTGGTAAGAGGTCGAGTAGCAACTCCGCCCCAGCAACTTCCTAGCGCGCCAAAAATGCGAAGCGATTTATTCCCAGATTTAGCTTCATTGCTATCTACTATAATGCCGGGAATATTTCCTGATCCCGTCCAATTTTGCGTCCATCCATCAGGCAGCAAATAATCCTCGAAGCCCTCGCACCAAACTGCTTCTGGGTGGGTTAATCTGGATATCATATATTCAGTAATACTGCCGTCATACTGATTTGTGACATACAGCTTTTGGCCGTTCTTAGATATTGCCATGTCAGTGGGGCCGTCGCCCGTCGCAACTGTTGACACAATCTGCCGGTCAAAGACAGAAATACACACGAGGCTATCACTTCCAATATTTGCGTAAAAGACATATTTTCCGTCGGGCGTTATGGCGAGTTCAGCACGCCCCGGACTATAACTCAGCACTGAAATGCTATCCAGAATAGCCATAGATTCTGCATTAACAATATATATATAATTATCCCATACCCCGCCCACCCAAACTTCAGATCCATCAGCGATAACCACCAATTCGTCGCCCTTTAGCGAGGGATTTGACGCTACAATTTCATTGCTGGCGGATGATATTTTTAGCAATCCCGCATCAGGGTTCGGACCCACACTCCGAACTGTGACGTAAGCGAATAAATTATCAGGAGATAAAGCTATACCAAGAGCACCGTTACCTATTCCGGAAACTCGAGCAATTTCCATATTATCTGTCACTGTGACTATTTGCATAAAGCCTGACCAATGGTTAATAATATAAATTAGGCTATCATTTGAACTAATCGCCAAAGCAGCTGGATCAGTACCGCCAGGAATATCTGTTATCAATGTGTCATCCGGAAGTCCATACTTTCTGGTGTAATAGCCATTGACGGCGTTGGATGAATATAGAAATTGACCATCATTAGTAATCGCCAGTGATAATGATCCATAACCTCCGTTGTTCATTGTTCTTACGATTGAATAATCGCTTAATTGGATTTTATTAATATCACCAGTCCAACAACTAACATAGGCAAACTCACCATCAGGAGTGATCGCTATATATTCGGCGCTATCACACCCGGCTGGGAAACTAATTTGACCCCATGCAATAATGGGGGCCATCAGCACGATCACGCTGATAAGTAAAATTGCAGGATTTCGCATAGCTGCTCTCCTTTTATTGAAATTATTAAAGTTACATATAAGCAATAGTGCCCGAAACACTAGTTTGTGGAAATTATTTTAATTACTTGAAATTTTGAAGGATTGAAATTCCTAGCGCTGACGTTGCCATAATTATTCCCAAATCTGGCAAATGTGGATTGGGCATTATGGATCAGCCAAATCGGGGAAGTAAACTGGGAGAGATTATGAAATCTAATATTCAGGGCTTGAAAATGATACCCGCGGCGGGGTGATAGACAATGGAGTCGCCATGATAGACTATAACTTCGCGCATGAGAGAATCGAGAAAGGCAGACCAATTTGTAACGGGCTGTTTATTTGTCATTCGCAGCAGTTGATTAAATTGCATCCTTGATCCGTCCTCAATAAAGACAGCAATTGGAAAGAAATTGCTGTCAAGGCTATAATAAAATCTGGGCAGATTGTCAGAAACAGGCAATCTTTTGCCACCTATAGTCAGATTATAACCCTCGGTCACAATTACTTCCCATTGCTTATTAATTGCATCATAATTAGCGTCATGGATATTATTATGAATTTCTTCCTCTGAACAAAGCGGTGTTGAGGGAAGACTCACATAATATAATTGGCTACCTTGGGGCATCCTGGAAGCAATATAATATTCATTGTCATACGGTGGTGACACACCTTTAAGATTCAAAGGGTCAAGCACCGCTATTCCGGCAGAATGGCTTCTATTGTTACATGCACTTATAATTAATTCGGTTCGGCCGTTTCCATCGAGATCCAATTTTAAGCCTCCTAACATTCCAGCCGCTCCCGTATTCAAATAGGGACCTGACACCAATACGCCTTCAGCATTGTATACATTAAATTGCGTTCTTGCTGGATTTGATACAAATGAGGCAGTTATTATAAAAGTGGTACTTTCATCGCAATTCCATAGAAAAAGATCAGGCGGATAATACTGCAAATTAAGTTTTATATTATTCCATTCAACATCCCCTGGATAAGAAGTCTTCACAAACGTTGGCCTCTCCCACAGTCTCGTACCATTATGGTCGTAAAGCTGCACTGAGCCAGTCAAATGCGGATTATAAGGAACAAACACTAATTCTTCATTTTTATCATTATTGACGTCAGCAATAGCAATTAGGTGGTTATATGAGTCCGGCTCTAAATATCTGGATGATGCAAGAGCTATATCAAATTTGTCGTTTGACCAGATTTTGTGACCGTCGGCATTGATCGCAGCAATTTCATTCGTTCCGACAGCGATTCTGTAGATATGATAATCAAACCAAGGCCACGCCTTTGGATAAATTATACAAATTAAAGCGTAAAGAATGACAATTAAAAGCGGCACCTGTATTTTTGTAGTTCGCCCATATTTATATGCCTTCTTGGCCACAAACTCACCTATACAGAGCTTCTCCGAGCGGATGACATTGCGGTTGTCAATCAGTTCGGCCAGTGTTTCAGCAGTAATCAGACGTAATTGGCGATGGGGGTAGTTCGTCTTGAGTTCGGTTAAAATCGCAAAGGCGGAATCATAATTCGCCTGCGGGAGAGCCAGATATTTCAGGGACGAGAAAAAGGCCCGCTCGATCTTATACCGCAGAGTATCATCATTGATCGGAATCAAACGGCCGGTTTCATCGACGCCGCCGGTAAAGGCGGTGTCGGCGGGAAGATATTTCTCCAGACGGGAAATCTCCGGTTTCATCAACTGGGTGTAGGTCAGAAGCGCAAACGCCGAACCGATAGAATCGCCCGTGAAAGTATGCTTGCTCCCCAGTATCGAAAAGTGGGCGTGATAATAAAGATCGGCCTTCCCAGCCGGACCGAGACGCTTTAATGCTCCCCGGACCGCCTTCAGCGCGTCATACGCCACGCCGACAAACGGATCATCGGGAGTCTTAATCTGGTTATCGAATGTAATCTCATCGGTTTTAATCGACTTACCGAACGGCTCAACATTCCCTTCCAGAGCACGGAGCCGTCCCCGGTATGGCCGCCCGGAGCCATCCTTTTCCACAAAGAGGCAAATAATTCTATCCTGCCGGATGGTCTCGCGGGTTTCCTCCCAGGCCGCCAAAATGGGATTAAGGTAATTGAATAGATTGGGTGATTCCTGCGAGGCTCTTTCGCAAATCAACCGGAAAATCTCCAGTTCGTTTTTGTCGGCGATTTCTTCCGGGGTTATTTCGATCTTAATTTCTTCATTAAGGAATTTCCCGACAACCGCCACCCCCTCTTCAAAATTTCCGGAATAGAAATAAAGACGGGCCAGCGTCAGGGCCACCGTTTCGATCCATTTATTTTCCAGAGAATGCCGCTTATCTGACGCCAAAAAATCATTTATTTCAAGCAGGGTCGAATAAATTGTCTTCAATTCCGCGATAGTCAGGTCAAACAGGTTATCGTTGTCAATCAGACCAACCAAAAGCGGGACATACTCCTCGAAATATGAGGCGTATGACTTATTATCTCTCTTTTCCCGGAGTTCCGGCCAGAAATCGGCCATAGCGAGCAGGGCTTGATCGAGCGATACCGCTTCGCTGGTGGTACTTTTGAGTTTTTCAAAATCCCGGGCAAACTGAAGGACAGAGTCGGTCATCTATTGAAATATCCTTATTTTGATTTCATTTCCCGGCTCTTTGATATCGAATGAGACGGTCTCCGAACCGCGTGTCTTTTTAAGTTCCTGTCCGTTTTTCTGACCGACCATTACCTTCACGGTGTCAAAATCGGTTTTGCCGTCAAGCGCCAGAATATTGATTTTGATTTGTTTCCCCTCGGTTTTCCCTTCGAATGTGACTTTAATGCGATCCTTGCGGTCGGTTTCGAGAACCATATCGGATTGATAT
>CALMKK010000207.1 GCA_937867135.1 uncultured candidate division Zixibacteria bacterium | reverse complement strand
AAAATAAATTTCGCCACTTTGGGGCTCTGTCGTCCGCGGCGGGTGCTTCCCAAAATAATCGGTATATAATACATAGTATTTCCTGTTTTTAATACTCTTCCAATGGAAACAACAGGCGGCTTCAAATGGTTCCTGAGTTATCCATTATGGCAACCACTTTGAAGGTTCAGAGGCCGATATTAGAATTCGTATTTGATACCGACAATCGGCAGAAAGCCAAGCTGATAATTTTCATCAATGCAATTGCCGTCGCCGTCCCAGCTATATGAAAGAATATTTCTCCTATTATAAAGATTCCAAACGGAAGCATATAGAATCAAATTTGAACCGTGAAAATTGAAGTGCCGATCAATCCTGACATTCAATGAATGATAGGCAGGATAATTCAAAGTATTGACGCGATGGCGGTCGAGAACGGTCGCCGCGTTCTGCCGTGAGAGAGCTTCATCCAAAGGCGTGTAGGGCGGCCCTCCGGCGTAAATCCAACGCAGACTCAATTCCCAATTGTCATTGGGCCGATACCCTCCTTCAAATCCGCATAAAATCCCGTTATCCACTACTCTTTTTCTCCAGTCGCCATTAAGATCGCGATACCGGGAGCGTGACAAGGCCAGGCTGGCCAAACCATAAATGCCACTCGCCATTTTTTTCTGAAGAGTCAATTCCAAACCATAAGATTCCGCCCGACCCTCATCTTTCAGGACGGGATGATCGGAAGGGTAATCGCAGTACAATATTTCATCGAGAATATATAATTGCGGCTGATTCGGATCGAGGGGGATATTTCGGTATGACTTGTAGTACCCTTCCATTCGCAACCTTGTATCTTCCGTTAAATTGTAACCGACGCCGACGATATAGTGCCGTGCCTCGGGCTCTTTTAAATAGCGATGCGACGCGAACTGTATAAGCAGATCCAAAGGCAGAGTTTGATAATAAACACCATAGGCCGCATCCAGACTCAAAACCGGCGAAATGGTCCATTCAAATAAATACCGTGGAGAAATGCGGGAGTGACGATTATATCTGAAATAATCATAGCGGTATCCCATAGTCAGGCTAAACCGTCGCAAAAGACGCATTGTCTCGCTTATAAACAGACCGGTTTTATAGGTCTCGGCACGTGCCTTGACCTTAATTACGGGAATAACGCCGCCCAGCGGGTCATATTGCCGATCGCTGAAATAGTCATAACGGCAGGTCAGGTATTTCGCATCGATACCAAATTGCACATAGTGATGTTTGTTTATTAACCAGGAACTGACGTTGCGAAATTGATATGCCGTTTCCAGGGAATTGTTGTCATTTTGCGGACCACTTCGATATATCCAATAGAAAATATTATTCAATCGCTTGGCTTGCACGGAAATCGATGTATTGGCATAACCGTGTTCTCCCCATAAAGTTCGCCAGTTCACACCGGCGGAATATTCATAACCCTTCCAGGTTCCCCAATCCAAATCTTCTTTTATGGCTTCATCCCGCGTGATATCGAAATGATCGATTCCGGCGACACCGACAAAGGCGAGGCTATTTGATTTCGAAATATCGTATGTCACTTTCCACTGCATATCACTATAATTCGGTACGATTTTATATCCAAAAGCATGAGCCAGCATATCAATGGAACTTCGGCGAAGAGATAAAAGCCAGGAGCCGCGATTTTTCCGCAGGGGCCCCTCCCCCGCCAATGAAAAACCGGCCAAATCCAATGCCGCCTGGCCGTTAAATTCGGTACGGTTTCCCTCACGAGACTGCAAATCCATTACCGAAGAAAGATGATCGCCGTACATCGCCGGAAAACCACCTGCTGAAAAATTCGCATTTTTTAGAAAATCCACATTTATAAGATTTATCGGCCCCCCGGTGCTATTTCTAAGAGGGAAGTGATTGATGTTCGGAATTTCTATATTATCCAGATAAAACCCATTCTCCACGGCCGAGCCCCCTCGTACCAACAGAACATTGAAGAGATCATTAACTTTGGATATGTTGGGGAGAACCCGCATAATCCTCGTTATGTCACCAATTGATCCCGGCGAGCGCCGAATCTCTTCGTTTGAAAAAGATACATTGCTTCCCCCTTTTTCTCCCGCCGCCGTAAAATAATCGGTCCTGACCACCATACCTTTCAATTTTAAAATGGCAGGATGTAATTCGGCTTCAACATAAACGGTCCGCTTCGGCTTTACCACCACATCCGGCATCGCAATTGACTCATACGCGACACTTCGAAAGAGCAAGATCATGGTGCCGATCTTAATATTTTGCAGGATAAATTCTCCCTCTTTATCGGTCGCCGTTCCTATTTTTGATTCCGCAATCAAAACCGAAACGCCTTCAATCGGAGCCCTGGTTTGAATATCCACGACCTTTCCTCGAATTGTCCCGGTCGAAGATTTTTTTTCTGATTGAATCTGGGCAGAACTTTCACCGCCTGCGAGGCATGTGAAAATCAGTAAAAAAATAACAGCCTTGAATGGCACGCCCGTTTACTCCCAGCCATTAATTCCGGATTTAAAATAATACGTTGTTAATCTATCAGATAAGACGAAAGTTGGCAATTGATTATGCAACAAAATCGCCAGCGGTCGCGTTTTCTATCCCCGGATAAAATTATCGGGAAATTCCGGAAAATCTGCTACTCTCCGCGAAGAGCCTCCACCGGGTCGACATGAGCCGCCCGAGTGGCCGGATACAGTCCGGCCAGGACACTTACCACAATTCCAATCGCCAGGGCTATCAGGATTAACCAGGGCGGGAGGGCGAACAGTTCCGCGGTCGGCAAACCTTGCCTGGTCATATAATATTGAGCCACGCCGGAGGCGGCCCGACTGATGAGCCACCCCAGAAATATACCGGCCACGGCCCCAATCGAACCGATAACTCCCGATTCCACGAGGAAAAGGAAACGAATATCGTTATCATCGGCCCCCAGCGATTTCAGCACGCCGATCTCCCTTTTTCGTTCCAGAATCGACATTACCATAGTATTGACTATTCCCAATGAGGCGGTTGTCAGTGCGATAAGACCTATCATCGCCAGAGCCATGTCAAAATAGATAAACATTTTGCGGATTTCATCGAATTGCTCGGCGAAACTGAACGCTTTGAAACCGAACGCTTCGACCGAGTCTTTAATCTGTTTATACGGCACTCGAGGGTCAAGATCAAGGGTGACTTCCGGGAAATTGCGGCCATCGGTATCTCCCGGTTCCGCAAATAATGTCCCGCTGTTCATGGCTTCAAAAAGTTGCGTTGGGTCGCCGGAGATCCCGGTGGTACTGAATCGCAGAGCCGTTTTGGCCGGCACGATAATCGACTCAATTTTAATACGTCCCATTCGTTTCTGTTGAAGAATGCCGCAGACCTTCAGCGTATCGGATATGGTCTCCCTGGCATTTAAGAAACCATTCATAAATTGTTTGGCGACACTATTGGCTTCGGAGCGTATCAGCCGGTTTCTGTAATTTGCATGAAGCAAGGAATCGAATTCGATTTTCTCAATCAGATCGGCGCCCTGTTCCCTTAATCCTTTTAAGACATATCCGAAGCCGCTGTCGATGGTGGAAATCTTCATTGATATGATGATTGTTTTGCCTATTATCGAGTCGGAATCGGTAACGCCGATTTTTTTCAAAAATGATTCGGTCAGCATCGCCTGACGGGTACTATCTCCGGAGAAGGGGGTCCCGGACTGAAGTTGCGAAAAAAGTTTGGTCTTTATCGCCCCGGTCGGAAGCGCCTGCGCCTTGGCTGAAATAGTTGAATCTCCCATTTGGGCCGAAACAGAAAAAGCATCATAGGGGTAGGCCAGATTCACCCCGGGTAGTCGGGAAAGCCTCTCAATTGCGGAATTATCGAGCGCTTTTCCATCGGCGGCGACGCTGTCGTTTTTCGCCTTGGGATAGACCTGCATGGTATTGAAAAGGCCCAATTCGTCAAACTGCTTGGATATATAGGCCTGGTTTCCGGCGCCAAAAGAAAGCATTGAAACAAAGGCGGCAATCGCTATCAACACCCCCGAGACCGTCAGGAAAGTCCGCAATTTCATTCGCATCAGATTTCCCAGCGAGACGGCAACCAAATCGCGGAAAGTCATCCTCTTTCGCCCCCTTCCACCACTCTGCCATAGTGCATCCGAACCACCGAATGAGCATATTCGCGGGCCATCTCCAAATTATGAGTTACCATAACGATGGTTAGCCCTCCCTGGTTCAACTCCGCCAGCAATTTTGTAATTTGCAGAGTATTTTCGTTGTCGAGATTGCCGGTCGGTTCATCGGCAAACAGAATTTCAGGATTTTTGACAATGGCCCGCGCAATCGCCACCCTTTGTTGTTCTCCCCCGGAGAGGTCGGCCGGGCGGTGGGTCATCCTGTCCGCTAGCCCCAATTTTTCCAGAACCATCAATGCCATTTCTTTCCTCTCCCGGCGAGAGGTGTCATTAAAATAGAGGGCCGTTTCAACATTCTGGAGGGCCGAATAATGCGATATAAGATTAAATGATTGAAATATTATGCCCACTTTATGGCCGCGATACCGGGCCAATTCCTGGCGTGACATGGTAGACAGCTGACGCCCCTCAAGTTCAACCGTCCCCGAAGTCGGAGTATCAAGTCCGGCCATGAGGTTCAAAAGAGTTGATTTGCCGGAACCAGAGGCACCGACAATACCGAGAAAATCGCCGCGCCTCAATTCCAAATTGACTCCATCAAGGGCTTTTACCTCATATTGACCGCGACGATAATAGCGCCGCAAATTATTCGTCTTCATCCAAAAATCATCAGCCATTTAACTGACACCCTTTATCGCGAAATTATCCCGACCATATAAGGCAATTGTTTCGGGGTTTAAATAATAAATAATAAGACGCTTTGTCCATGTAAAGGTTGCATATAAATAGAGCTTTGCCATTTCGGAATTTATTTTAATAATGTGCCTATGTAATCCACTATTCGCATAAAAATCTTGCCTTCAATAAAAAAATAACTAAATTACAGCAGGAAATCACCCGATAATTGCGGCATGTTTCTGGTGGAATATGGCAGGATGACGGTAAAAATGCGAATTTTCTCATCACAAGGCATTTTCTTTCAATTTTGTCGTCGAGGGCAAATCGGTGCGACTACCGCCCTAATTCTGGTTCTACTTATAATTTCCCTCAGTTCGGCCAAGGCTATTGAGTTGCGCGGAAATATCTTTTCCGAGTTTTACGGCTACAAGGAACTGGGGCTGAATCATTATCGCCCGTACGCCGGAATGCGGGCCAATCTCGGTATTTGGCGGGGGGAAAAAAGCCGCGCCCTGGAATTAAATACTTATTTTCGTTGGACCACCGACCTGAAGACTAAATCTTCGACCGATCCCCAGACATTTTTCTACGATACCTATCTCCATCTGGCCAATGTACCGGCCCGAAGCCATATCTACATCGGGCGGCAATTTGTTTATAACGGGGCCGGAAGCCTTCTCATGGATGGCATTCGGGCCAAATATATAATAATCCCGCAGGCTCAGATTGAATTATTCGGCGGGAGCGCTGTATCTTCGGCCGAACCCGAAAAAATCAGAAACATTTCCGATTTTGGTTCTTTCGGAGGAAGGCTTGCCATCAGTCCGGCAGGCTCAACCAAATTCGGATTGAACCTTCTCAGCCGACGCCTTGACGGTTACGGCGAAATCAACCGCGCCGCCGTTGACGCCGAACAGGTAATTTCACGGTGGCGGCTATTCGGCCGAGCCGCCTATAATCTCACCCGTTCCAGTATGGCAGAATTGCTCGGACGGATATCTTTTCAGCCGCCCCAGTGGTATTTCGAGGGAGAATTTCTCTGGCGGGAGCCGTCCGTCTCAGATAACACCGTATTCAGCATAATTGATTATTATCGCTACTGCGAATTTCGCCTGAACGGCCGCCGTACCATTATTAAAAATCTCAATCTTGACGCCCGTGTGACAGGGACATTGTATGACAATGAAAATGCCTGGAATTTTCAAATCGGGTTAATCGGTTCCTGGTACAATATCGGCTGGCGGCATCAGACCGGTTACGGCGGTGTGAATGACGGTCTCGTGCTGCTATTGAATCTCCGGCTCAATTCCCGATGGGAGACCTATGCCGCCGCCAATGTCGGCCGCTACAAAGTGCAAAAAGAGCAACCGACCCGCAATGACGCCTATTCCTCACAGGCGGGGATACTCTGGCGGCCGATAACCGGATTGACGGCGCGAATCGAAGGGCAATATCTTCGCAACGCCATTATGACCGAGGAAACCCGGATTTATATCAAATTGGCCAAAGATTTCTCATTTTTCGACAGCAGAAAGTAATTTTTGTCATGAGCACTTTTATTTTCTTTATCATTTGGCTCTCCGCAAGCGCCTCGCCGTTTCAAGTATATAATAGTTCCGGTTATCAAATTACCCCGGACGATATAATTTTTTCGCATTCCTTGCACGCCGACAGCGCGGGAGTCGATTGCGAACTCTGCCATGGCACGGTTCATACGAGTACGGCCGCGGATGACATAAATTTGCCCAAAATGAGCGTTTGCGGGAGCTGTCATGACGCCGTAAAGGACAGTTCGCAGTGCGGAATGTGTCATCATAACGTCAAAAAGCCGTTTAGCTACAGGAAGGTTGAACGTTCCCTTATATTCAGCCATAAGGCGCATTTATCGCGAAGTCAGGATTGCTCGAAATGCCATTTTGACCTGGGTAAACCGGGGGTATCCGATCTGGAGCACCTGCCGGATATGAATAAATGCTATAATTGCCACGATGGTGAAAAATACCGCAACGAATGCGAATTGTGTCATGCCGGTAAGATCACGCTCGCCGATATTCATCCCTCGGGATGGCGGCATGATCACGGCGACCGCGCCATTAACGACCGATCCTGGTGCAATATCTGCCACAGGCAGGAATCATATTGCATTGATTGTCATCGCGGCGACAATACCACCGGACGGATTCATGACTTGAATTACCAATTCACTCACGGCCTTGACGCCCAAAGCAAATCTATCGATTGCCGCAAATGCCATGACACCAGAACCTTTTGTGATAACTGCCACAACTCCAATCTGCGCATGCCATTGAATCACTCCACCGCCGTATGGCGAATGGAACACGGCACCGCCGCCCGCAACGATATCGAGAACTGCGCCTCCTGTCACGATAATTCCGACCCGACGTGCGCCAGGGGCGGATGTCATCGGGATTTTGACGGCATCAAAGGAACCGATCCCCGAATTCATATCGACAGCGGACCATTGGCGTCCCATGGCCCATGGCACAATGACGACAATTTTTACTGTTATCAGTGCCATCTGAATACTCATCAGGCAGGTCAGGGCTTTTGCGGTTATTGCCACGGCGGCGAGAGACAGTAACATGAACCTGCCCCAAATGAAAAAAACAGTCCGGGCAATCGCCACATTGAAGCGACTGATTATTCTCGGCGGCATAATTGCGGTCGTTGCCGGATGCGGTTCCGATCGCATTCCCTCATCATTACCGAGCACTCATTCGCCGGCGTGGATGGAAATATCCTCCCGCGACTTCCATGGGAAGGTTGTTTTGAGCGAAGGGACCCAGAGTTGTGTCAAATGTCACGGCCTTGACTTCGATGGCGGAAAGGTCAATGTCTCATGTATCGCTTGCCATCAAAATTACGCCGATATGTGCATTCATTGCCACGGTGGATTCGACCCCAATGATAAATCGGGAGCGCCGCCTTATGGATTAAGAGGGGAATTTTCGGACACCACTTTGGCGGTCGGAGCCCATATCATTCATCTTCGCGGCTCATCGATGGCCGGCCGGATGCCGTGCGTAAGTTGTCACCATGTCCCTGTATTTGTCTCCGATTCGGTCCATCTTGATTATGCCCCAACCGATCCGAATCCCATAACCGATTCTATCGCCGAGATAACATGGGGCGGATTGAGCAATATAAGCGGCGGCGCCGTATGGAGCCGTGCGGACAGCAGTTGTGCCTCAACCTACTGCCATGGGAATTTTACGGGAGGCAATATCAACAATAAGCCGGCCTGGACCAAAAAGAACCAGGCTGATTGCGGCTCCTGTCATGATATCGGGGTCGACCCAGCCCAGCTGGCCTGGAAACATTATTTTCACGTGGCCGCGGCGGGGCTGCGATGCGCTGATTGTCACGCCGGGACGGTTGATACGCTTTTCAATTTTGTCAATGCCGCCCTGCACGTAAATGGCATCTCCGATACTCTTACCCGCGATGCCGCAATTTGCAGTAAGTGCCATGGAGAGGGGGCCAATCAGTGTGTCTATTGCCACGGCGGTATAGATAATCAGACCGGTGCGCCTCCCAAAGGACTGCGAGGAGAAACAGCTGCGACCGCTCTGGCAGTCGGGGCCCACACCAGCCACATTCAGGGACGCGTCATATCCGACGGTATCCCCTGTGCCGGTTGTCATCTGGTTCCGGCGACGGTCACATCGCCGGGTCATTATGATGTCGATTCGGTGGCGGAAATTACCTGGGGCAGTTTCAGTAATTTAAACGGCGGGGCCGCCTGGAATAGAAGCGCCGCCACCTGCGCCGCCACTTATTGCCACGGCAATTTTGCCGGAGGTATCGCTTCCACGCCCCATTGGGACACCAACGAACAAGCCGTTTGCGGATCCTGCCATGACATCGGAAGCAACCCGGCCGCACTTCTCGGCCGACATCAGCAACATGTCACAGAGGAAAATATAGAATGTTATCAGTGTCACGCCGCCACTGTAAATAGTTCAAATGTCGTTATCGGTTTGGGAGCTCATATAGATGGTATCTTTAGCGTATCCTTCTGGAACGGGCAGGGGTCTTACAATAACACGACCCATCAGTGTTCCGGACCGGGCGGATGTCATGGTTCGGAAAATTGGTATTCCGGCGGCAATTGAGGATTTGTTATACGGGCGATCTGCCACGGAGAATTTTCAACTATTCCTAGCTATGGTCGAAGAAATTTTAGCTTTTACTTTTCCGGCGCGGCCACCAGAGATATTTTTCGAGATCAATCGTACTATTCAGACTGAAGACTATCCCCTCTTTTTCCAATAAGGCCCTCTGCAATTCGTATCCGCTTCCCCTCGGAAGCGATATTTTCCCCCGGCTGTTAATAATCCGGTGCCAGGGAAGTTTTTCTTTATCGGATAAGGAATGCAAGATTCTAACCACCTGCCGCGCCCCCCGGGGATCTCCCGCCAGGGCGGCGATATGCCCGTAGGAGGCGACTTTTCCTTTGGGAACGCGCCTGATTAGTTTTACAATTCTTTCGCTTAACGGTGCGGCCAAGGCATTCTCATCAGCGTTATTTCTTCACTTTCATTTGCACCCGGACATCAGTCGGAAGGGCGAAAAGGCTGTCCGGAATATTGACATTCTGCCGCAGACTGTCCACGGTCATTACCCGCTCTTCATTCATCACCCGCATCCGGTTCATAAACGGAATCAAGATTCCATCAACATCCCGGTAATCACCAATCAGAATCGAGGCGGTCGTCAATCCCGATTTAGGACTAATCGCAAAATCAATCTTCAAAATCAATCCGCTTACCCGGTCGATATGAACCGTCAAAGGGTCGCCGACCCGGGGCGTCATTATGGTGATAAAACAGGAATGACCGTCAACGGTATCGACTCCGATACATTGAACGTCATTGAATGATGTCTTCCAATAGGCGAATTTGTCGAAATTTGCATCGCGAAGTCCCTCTTTCGCTTCCTTGTCGGTTTTAATCTGGACCCCTTTGGGGGTTCGTTCCCAAACGACGCCCTCGCTCATTCCTCTCTCAACTCTTCCCACCCCCGGGACATCCATGACAATCAGAATCTTATTCGGCTTGGCGGCATATGTCGTTATGGCCAATTTCAAATTCTGATCTTTAATATCCAAGGTCGACCAGGTGATACGGTTATTGATTTTGTCATAGGACGCCATACCGCCCGTGGCTTTGATATATTTGTCCATTATCTTATCACCCGGAAGGCAGCCGCTTCCCTGGGCCCGTAAAGTCTTTCCCCAATTGAGGGAAATAATTATTGCCATTAGACAGACAAACAACAATGCGTTTCTGATTCGAACTTTCGCCATTTTACTTTTCCTCAAATTTTCCTTAATCTGCAATCCAAGTCATATTTCAAGCCGTGGATAATATGCCATTCTCCAATACCCCTTGTCACGTATTTTTTGGACTTTTTTGTTCCAATCTTTCGGCATATCTGCGGCGAATTTATAGTCTGTGGAGATATTGATGATTGAATATATGAAAACCCGGCCGGAAATGTTTCCGGCCGGGCTATCTATCGGTCTTTATAAAAGCAACTTACATCGGAATTTCAATTCTTTACTTGCCTTTTATGTCCGGAATAAGTACTGCAATTTCATGAAGTACTGACGCGAGGTCATTTTCCAGGTGGTCGGGATATCGTTCTGACTCAGAGCCCGTCTTTGCATCGGGGCGATATCGCCGTAATCGTAGGTCGAGCCGACATAAAAAACGGAAAATGAATTGACTCTGAAAGTCATCAGGGGGTCTAAATCCCAGCTCCGGCCGAAGTCATTATATTGCGTAACCAGACGGAAAGAAAGTTCTTTGGTGGCCTGGAATTGGATTCGGGTCCTTGTTATATAGCCGTTGTAATAGCGGGCCTTATTATCGACCGCGACCATTCTGGTGAAATCGAAATTCGGTTCGATTGTTATTCGGTCGATCGGCTTAAGATATATCGAGAACCCGCAATTCGTGTAATCGCCTTTTTTTAAACGGCTGTAATTTATATCCCGCCCCCAATTGTAATATAAACCCAAGTTTATGCGATTTCTGATATTACCGGATAAAAATATCGAGGCATCGCGCAAACCGTCGAATCTCTGAAAATTGTAGGCGCGCGAGGCAATGTTGTAGTTGGCATTGAAGGAGGCCTGCATGACACTGAGGATACCGTCGAGACCGAAGTTTAGGCCGTCATTTTCCATATTCCCGTCAAAGTCCCAGCGATTGAATTTCGAGACATGAGGTACCAATCGCTGCAATAAACCTTTATCGAAATAAAAAGTAAATGATGCCGAGGGATCAAAGGTTCGTTGATTGATTACCGGATCATATCCCGTTTCGGTCCGATAGGTGCGATCCAATTGGTTGTAATCAATCATCCAATTCAAATGCCGGGCGCGGCTGTACACTCGGGTAATAAACGCCGAACCATAAAACGACTCGCCATCAAGAGCAATCGTATTTTTGCCATGATTGAAAGTAGTGTCATAACCATAGTAGGCCAGTGCGGCGATATCATCGGCTGTCAAGGAGGGGTTATTCTGCTCTTTGGTATGAGTCCCGATAAACTGAAAATCAAAAGCATAACTCTTGGACAACCGCAATAATCCATCTAGGCTCAAAACGGTATTGGAGCCGTTACCGTCGAAACGGCGGTCATTCAGCATAAATCCGAGACGAGAACTCTGTCCAAAAGAATGAGAAGCCCGAAGAATATTGGAGGTGCTTTTTCCGGCATCAAACAGAAGATTGCTTTGATTAAGCGGGATCATATACGGGGAATTGTCATCGCGGGCAAAGAGAAAGCCGACGGTATTCTTCCCCATTCGGCCGGTCATTTTAGCCGTATATTGCGGGTCATTTATGGTCCGGGTATAAAAGGAATTGAACATGGTCCGAAATATATCGCTTCCCTCCTGAAAATAGGGCCGCCTTTCGGGATACATGAGCGCAATGGTTGAATTGATATCAATCTGCGCCGCATCGGCCTCGATCTGGCTGAAATCGGGATTATAGGCGGCTTCGGCGGTTATATCGGACGAAATCGTATATTTTCCGTTTAGCGCCAATTCGCCCTGGGCATCATGATTTTCAAATTTCACATCCTTCCCCGGCAGGCCGTTCAATTCCCCGATCTGATTAGCCACATAGGCGGGAAGAATTTCGATGCCCTTTCCGGGGTGAACATCTTTAATTCCTTCGACCGTACCCCATTGACAGGGCCAGCACTGCTCATTGCGATCATAAGCGGCCCAGGAATACTGATGAGTTGATTCCCGGGGGCGATTTCTCCAGAAATCCATTTTCCAAGTTTGAATGTCCCTATCGGGAAAGCGCATGCTGGTAAAGGGAATGGCCATTTCCACAATATAGCCGGACTCCGTCTTTTGAGCCGCCGATTCCCAAATTAAGTCATAACCGCTGTCCTCCATACCCATTACGCTGGACCATAAGAGATCCTTTTGAATTCCGTAGGGATTAACAAAGAATTCATACGCCCAACCGGCATTACCGTAAGTATCAATCATGACAATGACGCCGTCGTTTCCGCTCCACTGATCGCGCTGACTCATAGTCGCCCGCACTTCATTGGGGTCATCGGCACAGACAAAAGCTATATACAGCTTAGCATCATCATAGGTGACATATACTTCGGTTGAAACGTCAGGAGGGATATTGTCGCCCGGGTTGCGCTCCACAAAATTATCGATTTTTGCGGCCGTTCTCCAGCCGGGATCGATCAGGCGGCCGTCAATATCGATAGAACCTGAGACTCTCGATATCTGCAGACTCGGCCGAAACACCGGCTGCGATTTCACACCGGCCAGGATCGGAACGGATAATAGTAAGATTCCGACTGTTATTATCATCAAGCCGGCATTTTTGAGCATTTTTGACATTCTCATAGAAAGACCTTTCTACCATACTATCCCAAAATTAATATGAAGACATCCAATGTGAGGATGGGCGCAGCTGACCCACTCGGGGTCAATCAAGGAATACAGGCCTGTATCCTAAGCCCCTAAACAATACCTAATATTGGTTACGAAAAGATACAATTCAGGTTTCAAAAAAAAGGATAATATTTTTGCGCGCGGTCGCATATATATGGCGATGGGAATTCAAACCGGTCATGTTTTGGCCGATTTGTTTCCTCTTTCCCCGGCCAGAAGGTATAAGCCGGTTATAATCAGGACGGTACTCAATATCATCAGCGGGGTAATATATTCCCGGAAAAAGAGAAACGCCAGGATAGCCACAAAGACCGGGATCAGACTATAGGTAAAACTGGAGGTTCGGGTCGGACCGATTGAGGCAATCGACAAATTATACAAAAGATATCCCAATCCCGAGGCGACGATGCCCATGTATATCAAGGCCCATAAAACGGCTCCTGACATTTGTGAAATCTGCTCCGGGACATTTTCAGACATGGCCAAAAAACATAGTTGCACGACCCCAAAAAGCGAGGCATAAAAAGTTATGGTGAGGCCCGTATATTTTGAGGAGATTGTTTTCACTATCAGCGAATAAATAACCCAGCAGACGACGGCGAGGAGCATCAATAAATCGCCGAAATTGAAACGGAGATGCAGCAAATTGCCGGCGTTTCCTTTCGTGACCAGAAATAATACTCCGATCATAGCTATGAATAAGCCGATATAATTTTTCCAATTGAGACGCTCTTTAATAAAAATGACGGCCATCAGCGCGGTCACGGCCGGATTGAAAGCATTGATGATAGCGCTATTGGCCACGGCGGTATATTTCAGGCTGGAGAAGAAGAAATAATGGTATCCGACAATGCCGAATAGACCGAGCAGAAAGAATTTCATTAAATCAGCCCGGCCTACCCGCCATGACGATGCCCTATGGTCAATCAGAAGAAACACCGATAAAGTGGCCAGAGCAATTATATATCGAAGGAGAGTGGTGGTAAGGGGCTGTAAATATAGAGTGGTATATTTGGCGGCGATAAAGCTTCCCGAAAACGATAACGCCGTCAATATCGGCAGTGAAATTTTCCGGACGGTAGCCATAAGGTTGAAATAAATAGTATCGAAACGGCAATAAAGCAACTATCAAATGGTTATTGCCGCCAATCCCGTAAATCAATTTTCAGCCTGGCCGGCCGATAATTGGGGTAATCAAAGGAGAATTCATAATGTCATCAGCAGTAGACCAAATGACGGCCGCGTCCATGGCGAATTTCAACGCCCAGCAGTCGATTATCCCATTTTTGGCGCCGGGCGAGCATCTTATCTGGTCAGGACGGCCCCGCCAGGGGTTTTATTTTCAGCCGCAGGATTTTTTCATGATTCCCTTCAGCCTGGCCTTCGCCGGGTTCGCAATATTTTGGACGGTGGGGGCATGGAAAAGCGGAGCGCCGTGGTTTTTTGTTTTGTTCGGGGTGCCATTTATAGTAATCGGGCTTCTTCTAATGTTCGGGCGATTTTTCTCGGATTCGCACAACCGGGCCGGGACCGCCTATGGGCTGACTGAGCGGCGGATTTTGATTGTCCGGGGCGGGAAAAATCAGTCGGTATTAAGTTATGATCTTAAGACTCTGGGTAATATCTCGTTCTTTCAAAATTCCGCCGGGCAGGGTTCGATATTTTTCGAATCCGAAATTCAATCAGCATCACAGGCCAAGGCCGCTCTGATGTTCAACAGGGGGAATATGAACCTTCCGGTTTTCTTTCAGATTGAACGGGTCAAAGAAGTGTATGACCGGATAATCCGGGCCAAAGAAGAGGCGGGTATTGAAGTTGGGAAATAAGTCCGAACCACTGTTCGGACCTACTGAATTATTGGCCAATTTCCAATATTGTACTAAGCAGAGAGTATATTTCGATTTAAAACCGTTTCTGATAGATATGGCAGTACGGTTGTTTGCCGGTATGCTCGTAGTAATCCTGATGATATTTTTCCGCTTCCCAGAATTTTCCGGCCGGGGCTAATTTGGTGACCACGTTGTAGCCTTTGTCTTTCAATATCGATATCAACTTCTCGGCCGTCTGTTTCTGAGCCTCATCGGTGTAGAAAATCTCCGAGCGGTACTGGTCGCCGATATCGGGCCCCTGACGATCCATCTGGGTCGGATCATGAATTTCAAAAAAATGCCGGGCCAGGGTTTCATAACTTGTCTGGGACGGATCAAAAGTGAGTTCAACCGTTTCGGCGTAACCGGTGGTATCGCTGCAGACTTCTTCATAGGTGGGATTGGGAATATGCCCGCCCATATATCCTACTCGCGCCGAAATAACCCCTTTCTCATTTTGGAGCATGTACTCGGTTCCCCAAAAACACCCGCCAGCAAAATAAGCCATTTCGGTTTTCACTTCCGGCGCGGCCGGAATAAAATTTAGCGATATCGAATTGGCGCAATAGCGGGTATTTTTGGCGGTCAGGTGTTCGCCGGCAAAGACATGTCCGATATGGGCCCCGCACCGGGCACAGGTGATTTCGACCCGCTCGCCGTCGGCATCGATGGTCCGCTTAATGGCGCCGGGAATTTCATCGTCGAAACTGGGCCAGCCGCAACCGGCGTCAAATTTGTCATGGGAGCGAAAAAGGGGCGCACCGCACTGCTTGCAAACATAGGTCCCGGCGGCGGTATTATTGTAGTATTTACCGGTAAACGGCGCCTCGGTTCCTTTATGAATAATTACCCGTTCTTCCTCGGACGTCAATTTATTTAAAGTCATACCGTTTTCCTCAATAGTTTGGTTTCCCTTTTGTGCCGAGCCGCTTTTCGACAACATGGTGCGGGGAAGCAGGCCGAATATCAGGGCCAGAATCAATATCCCCGGAAGTACTGCATAAATTACGGAATTTGCTCTAATTTTCATGGCGCATTTATCTCCCGCCGTCAAAATATTCGGCCCGAACAGAATCACTGGTTTATCATGGAAAACACCATCTGTCGCCGATTGGTTCCGTCAAATGGTGGTGATAAAACCGGGATTTATTGTCCTGACCGGTTGCCTTGGGCAGGGAATTTTTATATATTCTTAATCAGATAGAGTTTGAAGCATTGTGAATAGTCGGCAATACCAATAGGGGCTTGTGTAATTCACAGGCCGATTTTTGTATGGAGACGAAATAGGGCCCTTTTATGATATATACAAACAAGACAATTATTAAATATCTAATAGTCTTTTCCATCATATCTCTGCCTTTCCTGGCCGGTTGTCGGAGCGGGAATGGAAACGGAGGGCAAACCTCCCGAAGCGGCGGAGACCGGGGTGGAACGGTAGTCGAAGCCATAGTTATTAAGCCCCGCATTTTTCAGAACAAAATATATACGACCGGGACACTCCTGGCCAATGAAGAGGTCGAATTGCGGCCGGAAATCGCCGGCCTGATTAAAGGAGTCTATTTCCAAGAAGGCAAGAGAGTTAAAAAAGGGGAATTACTTCTAAAAATCAACGACCGGGAACTGCAGGCGCAATTTAAGGGGAAGGAAGTGGCCGAGAAACAGGCCTCGGATGAAGAGAGCCGTAGCTGGAGGTTGCTGGAGATCAAGGTCATCAGCCAGGAAGATTACGATAAGGTCCTGAACGCCTTAAGAATGATCCAGGCGGAGAAAGAAGCGATAGAGGCGCAAATCGCGGAAACGGAAATCATGGCGCCATTCGACGGAACAATCGGTTTGCGCTATGTCAGCGAGGGCGGTTACGTAACTCCCGGAACGCTGGTGGCAATCATGCAGGATACCGACCCGATGAAAATCCAATTCTCGCTTCCGGAAAAATACGCCGCTCAGATAAAGCAGGGGACAAATATCGTTGTCCAGGTTGGAGAACCGCTGAAAGAATATCAGGGCGTGATTTATGCGGTCGAAGCCAGGATCGATACCGAAACGCGAACGATAAAGGTTAGGGCCAAAATCCCCAATCCCGACGGCGGCCTTATTCCCGGTTCCTTTGCCAAAATTGAAATTATCCTCGAAGAGGTTCCTGAGGCCATTATAATTCCGTCAGAAGCCATAGTGCCCCAGATTAACGGAGAAATAGTCTATATCTGTGTCGGCGGCAAAGCCAAAGTGACGCCGGTGCAAACCGGGGTCAGGACCGACAAAGATGTTCAGATTACCGGGGGTCTTGTACCCTATGACACTCTTATCGTATCCGGGATATTGCAGATTTCCGATGGCAAGCCGGTCGAGCTAAAAACCATCCGGGCAGAATGACAGCAACACAATAATGAATATATCGTCTCTGAGTATAAGTCGACCGGTTCTTTCGATTGTCCTTTCGATTCTTATCGTCCTTTTCGGAGCAATCGGCTTTTATTTTTTGGGTGTCCGCGAGTTTCCCAGTGTTGATCCGCCTGTCATATCAGTCAGTACCGGCTATACCGGTGCCAATGCCGATATTATAGAGTCACAAATTACCGAGCCGCTCGAAGAAGCGATTAACGGCATTGCCGGGGTACGCTCCCTGACATCATCGAGCAGCGACGGTCGCAGCCGGATCAGGGTGGAATTTGAACTCGGTGTTGATATGGATGTTGCGGCCAACGATGTGCGGGACAAAGTCTCGCAAACGACCCACGACCTTCCGAACGATGCCGACCCGCCGTCAATATCAAAAGCCGACGCCGACGCCAGCCCGATTCTCGGCATGACCCTTCAAAGCAATAAACGAAATATGCTGGAATTGACGGCCTTCGCCAATGACTTGTTCAAAGAGCGTTTGCAGACCATTCCGGGAGTCGGCGAAGTCGGTATCTGGGGCGAGAAGAAGTATGCCATCAAATTGCTGATTGATCCGGCCCGGCTGGCGGCGCATGATTTGACACCGCTGGATGTCCGCAATGCCCTGAATCGAGAAAATGTGGAATTGCCGTCGGGACGAATCGAAGGATACGGGACAGAGCTGTCGATTCGGACTTTCGGCCGTCTGTCGACGCCGGAGGATTTTAACAATCTTATAATTACGGAAGCTGACGGGGCCGTTGTCAAATTTCGGGATGTCGGACAGGCGGTGCTGGCGCCAGAGAACGAGCGTTCCATCCTGCGCGGCAATGGCGGGATACCGATGGTGTCGGTCAATCTTATCCCGCAACCGGGTTCCAATCATATTTCCATTGCCAACGAGTTTTACCGCCGTATCGCCCAAATCAAAAGAGATCTGCCGGACGATATAAAGGTCAATGTCGCCATGGACACCACCAGCAATATCCGGCGGGCCATAACCGAAGTGGTGGAAACGATCCTGATTGCTTTTCTTTTGGTTCTATTGGTGATATTCGCGTTTCTGCGGCACTGGCGGACGACGATAATCCCGATGCTGGCTATCCCTATTTCTCTGATCGGGTCGTTTTTCATAATGTACATGGCCGGATTTTCCATCAATATCTTGACCCTGCTGGCGATCGTACTTTCGACCGGCATTGTAGTTGATGATGCCATTGTGGTGCTGGAAAATATCTATAAAAGAATTGAAAAAGGGGTCAATCCCATCAAGGCCGGGCACGAGGGCTCAAAAGAAATTTTCTTTGCCATTATTTCGACGACCATCACGCTGGCATCGGTTTTTCTTCCCATAATGTTCTTGCAGGGACTGACAGGCCGTTTGTTCCGGGAATTTGGAATAGTGGTGGCCGGTTCGGTTCTGATTTCGGCTTTCGTATCTTTGACCCTGACGCCGATGATGAGCGCCCGAATATTGCACAAGACGACCCACGAGAACAAGTTATTTTCATTAAGCGAAAAATGGTTCAGCGTTTTGATATCAAGATACAATCTTACTCTTCGCCGTTTTATCGAGCGCCGGTGGTTGGCCCTTATGATAATGGCCGTTTCAGTGGCCATTATATTCGGATTGGGCTCGTTACTACGATCGGAACTGGCCCCGATGGAGGATAAAAGCCGCTTGATGATTAATGCCACGGCCCCGGAGGGAACGTCGTACGAAGCGATGTCCGATTACATGACGAAAATTTTGGCCGTTGCCGACACTATTCCGGAGAAGGATGTAATCGTATCGGTTACGGGAATGGGCGGGGTTAACAGCGGTTTTGTCCGGGTGGGCCTCAGATCCCCTGAAAATCGAAAAAGAAGCCAGCAACAGATTGCCGATGCTCTTACCAAACAATTGAAGGATTATACTTTTGCCCGGGCCTATGTAACGCAGGAGCAAACTATCGGGGGCGGTCGAGGACGGGGACTTCCCGTTCAATTTGTAATTCAGGCGCCGACATTCGAGAAGCTGCGGGAAGTCATTCCGCAATTCATGCTAAGGGCGCAGGCCGATTCCGTTTTTCAGGTGGTGGATCTGGATTTGAAATTCAACAAGCCGGAACTGACTATCCAGATTGATCGGGATCGGGCCCGCGATCTGGGGGTGACCGTGAGGGATATCGCGGAGACCCTGCAATTATTTTACAGCGGTCAACAATACGGCTATTTTATTCTCAACGGCAAGCAGTACTCCGTAATCGCCCAGGCGGATCGGGTCAGTCGCGATGAGCCGCTTGATTTGAGTTCCATTTATGTCCGAAACAGCCGGGGGGATTTGATCCAGATGGATAATCTGGTGACGATTTCGTATCGCAGCAATCCGCCGCAATTGTACCGTTACAACCGCTATGTTGCGGCGACGGTTTCGGCATCACCCGCCGAAGGCTTTACTCTCGGTGACGGCATCGATGAAATGAGAAAAATTTCGGCCGATATTCTCGACGAGTCATTTTCGACCAGCCTGGCCGGGACGGCCAAGGATTATGAGGAAAGTTCCAATACCCTGCTGTTCGCTTTTCTTCTGGCCCTGGTTCTGGTTTATTTGATTCTCTCGGCGCAATTTGAAAGTTTCCGCGACCCTCTTATAATAATGTTTACCGTGCCGCTGGCCCTGGCCGGTGCAATATTATCGCTATGGTTATTCGGTCAGACCCTAAATATTTTTAGCCAGATCGGTATTATCGCCTTAATCGGAATTGTTACCAAAAACGGCATTCTGATTGTCGAATTCGCCAACCAGCGCAAGACACACGGGCTTTCCATTAAGGAAGCGGTTATCGATGCGGCCACGCAACGTTTTCGTCCCATTTTAATGACCAGTCTGGCCACCGTTTTCGGAGTTCTCCCAATTGCCCTGGCATTAGGCGCGGCATCCAAGAGCCGGGTCTCGATGGGGATTGTCATTATCGGCGGACTGCTCTTTTCACTCGGCCTGACCTTATTTGTGATTCCGGCACTTTATACTTATATGACAAGAGAAAAAAGCCAAATTGACGGCGAAACGCCGGATACCGCGACCGAGTAAAGCAAATTCTCATTCCCTGCTTGAGTAAAGGTTCCAAAATAGACAGAAAGGGAATCGCTATGGAAGAAGGCATAACGCTTGGAGCGATCGGTTATGTTCATTCTCCGGTAGAAGAAACGGTCGATGAAAACTGGGGCGGCGTGGTTTCTAAAATAATTCTTCGACCGGAATATAAGGGCGGGACACAGGGACTGGAGCAGTTTTCACATGTTATCGTGATAACCTATTTGCACCGGGCAAAATTCGAGTTGAGCCGTCATTTGAAGAGACATCCCCGCAACCGGCAGGATATGCCGTTGGTGGGTATTTTTTCCCAGCGGGCCAAAGATCGTCCCAACCCGATCGGAATCACCGCGGTAAAATTGCTGAAGGTCGGTCCCGATTTTATTGAGATACAAGGGCTGGACGCAATCAACGGAACCCCGGTTCTGGATATCAAGCCCTATATCCCGCAATACGACCGGGTCGAAAAAGCGGTGACGCCGGAATGGACAGAGGAATTAATGAAGGGGTATTTCTAAGTAGAATTTCTCAAAGTTATTCTATGATGCTTTCACGGCGCGCAGAATTTGTCGAACCGCGCCCAAATGATAAGCGGTATGGGCGGCGATACCCAGGGCCCCGCCGAGGAATCGTTCGTCGTTCCAGTTGCCGCATTCTTTAATTAGATCCAGCACACGACGATGGGAATCGTGAAGTCGCCGCTGCAATTCCCGCCATTCTGTGTCATTGACAATTTGTACTTTCCAACTATCGCGCCAGTTAATTTTATCGGACTTCTTCCCCTGCATATAATCTATGAGAACATCCAGGTAGAAGCGAATATGCTCGGTGTGGGCGGCGATTCTTGTTCCTCCCGGGATAATCGGGCGCGAAGCTTCATCGGCACCGAGGCCGTCAAGCGTTTCGAACAGGGAGGTTCCTTTGTCAAGAAAGATCCCCTCCACCCGTTCGAAAGTCTCATCTAAAAGCACGGTCAAATTATTCCGGAAAAGTTCAGGATTGATTTCCGATGACATCGATTTCCTTTCCCCCGATTCTCAAACTGATTCTATTTTCCGATACCCAGGGTCTGCAAGTCATGGCTGGCCCGTCGATAATTGGGATCGATCTCCAACGCCTTTTTTAACTCCACGATGGCGGCGGCCGTGTCGTCCATTTGCAAATAAATGCGCCCCATGGCCCATTCATTAGGGGCCGATTGCGGATTGAATTCTTTGTTCAATTTTATAATGGCCATAGCATCGGCGCCGTTATTATGAGAGATATCGAGCGCCAGTGAAGCCAGAACGCGGTCACTGAAATCATAGGTGCCGCTTCCGTAATATTGTCGGCGCAGGTCGCGGTAAGTCGAATCGACGGCCTTCAAACCGTGCGCGGCAAAAGCGGTTTTGAGGACGTCCTCCAATTGAAACGGCCGGGGCTGGCCGCGATGACAGGTGACGCATTCAACGACCACCCGAGGAGAATCTTCGGTCGGCAGATGACTGATAAACATACCGTTGATATTGCCCACCATTTTCATCATGTCGCGGGCGGCCAATTTGGTCTTCTTGGCATCAGAGGCGAAGTCAAGTTCCCGTTCTTTGGGATCGGCACTTCGGGCATGGCAGTAGTCGCAATGCACCCCAAGGGCGCCGGAAAATCCGCTCATTATTGATATCAACTGGTCATGAGAAATGGTGCTATCGAGAATTTTCAGATTGGTCGGCTTTTCCGATTCCTGGGCTTTGGAATCGGCTGAATACAGCAGTGCCAGCCCAACTATGAATGTGATTACCATTCGCTTCTGAAGGAAGATTCGGCGACATAATTGTAAAAAAGGCATAAATTCCCCCTAATTCCTTTTCGCAAATATTAAATAGATTGTCAAAACGCCTTGCCTGAATTTTATCCAAGACGCCCCTCTTGACATCAAGCGGGGCGTCTTATCAATACAAATCGGACATCCGGAACATTATGCCCACGGCTCATCAGCGGTAGGACCGTAAATTGACGGCACTTTGGCTCCGGCCATTCGAAGGTAAACCGACATCTGGCCCCGATGGTGGATCATATCATGAAGCGCATCCCAGAGCAGATCTCCTTTGCGGACTTTGCCCATTTTTCCAGGGCCGATGAAGAAATCCATTTTGGAATCCCAATCGGCATCCGACATGGCTTTCAATTTCTCGACCAGCTTCGGGTAGTTGTTTTCAAATTGGGTGACAGTTTCCTGAAACGAGCCTGGCATTTGGGGCATATTGCCAAAATCGACATGTCCTTTGATTACGCCGTCAATCATGGTCGCCTGCTCCATCACGAAGGTCCAAGCCAAATCCTTGGCCGAACGGCTCTTTTCCGCCGGTTTCAAGTCTGATTTATTCGACGGAAAGGTTTTAAGAACTTTCAGGGTCGTTTTGTGTTCGCGATCCCAAACCTGCAGAAAGGTTTCTTTCTCTTTCATTGTGTGCTCCTTTCTTAATCCTGTTTTAGTAATAACGGCGGCTGATAATTGGGAATTGCCCAATTCCCGCAAAAGTCATCACTCGAACAGGAAATAATTTGTTATAGCCAGAAATACGCAGGTTAGAATTAAGCCGCGAGATATATTTATGGCCGTTTAAAATATCTTGAAATGCCATGTCTATTTATTGGGCTCGGGCGAAAACCATTTACGCAGAACTCTAATAATGGCTCGAAATCACATGCGGGCGAACTTGGATATTGTGATATTTACGAGGAGGAGAAACTGAACGCTAAATGGTTATAGGCCGGTCTTATAAATAATAGCGACAACCAGAGAAAAAGTGAGGCAATAATAACCGAAAAAGCTCCATCGTCCCTTTTCCAGCCAGCGCGAAAGCCATTTCAGGGCCAAAAGACCAGCACCGAAACTGGCAATCATTCCGATCAGGCTTGGTAGAAACAGATGAATCAGCCCTGAGGATATATCAGGATTAGCCGAATGGGCACGGAGCAGGCGCCAAATTTCGCGGATCACAACCGGCGGCGTTAAAATGACAGCGAGCGAAAAACTGAATTCCTCGGCCCTGAGTCGCTCGATGCCGAGCAACAGCCCGGTGGATATCGTGGCCCCGGAGCGGGAGAATCCGCGGAAAGGAAGGCATAATCCCTGAACTATTCCAATCCAAGCCGATTCCTTCAGATTCAAATCCTCTCTGGGCGGCAGGTTGCTTTTATGGCGGCTGGAGTAAATAATCAGAATTCCGACGGCGGCGAGGGCGACGGCAATCAGCCCCAGATTTCCAAAGAGCAATTCAACTTCGGCGTGAGCGATCGACCTTAAGAAAATTTTCTCAATAATTATTTTTAATATGTATCCTATAAGGCCGGTAAAGAGTGTAGCCATCGCTATTAATTTCACTGATTTAATCAGACTTGCCCGGGATGAGAAAAATTGTTCACGCCAATAACGGCGGAAATAAATAAGAACGGCGAACATGGTTCCGGTGTGAAGCATCACAAGCAGGAGAGTCATTTCCGGGGCCGACGGGTCCAATCCCATAAATTTTTCCGCAATAATCACATGGGCGGAACTGGAGACCGGGAGAAGTTCGCAGGCTCCCTGCAACAGCGCCAAAATCAGAATTTTCAAATAAAGCATTTATCTAACAAAATTTCCTTATAAATCCAATTTTCGCTTTGCAGGGAAATACGCAGATGACTCCTGCAATTTCAAGCAAATATTAAAAAAGGAGTCTTCTATTGAAAATAGGTTGATCGTCAGGCATCACTAAGTTCAATTTTTGTCTTACTAACCCATTTCGGGGCGGAATCGATGGTTTGCCGGAGGATAAGATTCAATTGCGCGGCATGATGTTGGACATGGCGCATAGAATATAAAAGCAATTCCGCATTAGTGAGTCCGGGTCTCTTGGAACCGCAGGGAAGATGAGCGGAATTATCATTCAAAGCCAATATTGCCGATTGGCATTTTCCGCGACCATACTTGAGATATGTAAAAAGTTCTTCTTTCGAGTACACCCGCTCGGGAAGGACTCCCGCCGGATCCATCTCTTCGAGACCAAACGGGGCCGGAGGAGCAAATCCCTCAGCCGATTCCGACAAGTAAAAGTCGAGCCAAAACAAAGTGTGAAAGACCATATACCAATATTCATGCTTGCGGGAGCGATCACCCCAGAGACCATCGGGGCAGGCGGAAATGGCATTTTCGAGTGTATCAATGGCGGCTCCAAATTGCCGCCAAATGGTTGTTTTCCAAAGCGTATCCATATGCCTCCTAAATATCATTATATAAAATAATAATAGTTTTGCTTTTTCCGGCGCGCAATCACTTTGTCACAAAAAGAGGCAGCTCGGGATTAATTTGAATATGACGGCGTGGTGGAGATAATATTTTGTTTTGCCGCAGTTTAATCCCAATTCCTCATTTTAGAAAGGTGCCGCGCTGCAGTTCGTCGAAGGCTTCCCGCAATTGTTGCTGGGTGTTCATAACAATCGGGCCGTACCAGGCCACCGGTTCTTGAAGCGGCCGTCCCGAGACCAGAAGGAAACGTACCCCCTCATCCCCGGCCTGTACGGTCACTTCATCGCCGGTGTCAAAAAGAACCAGCGAGCGATTATCGGCTTCGGTCGGCGGGTTTGTATCCAGCCACCCGACACTCTCGGTCGGCACGGCCAGAGGTTCAGAGGCGTTGCAGAATTTTCCCGAACCGTCGAACACATAGGCAAAGGCATGGCTTTTGGTTTCCACGGCCAGGGTTTTCCGCCGTCCGGCCGGTACGAAGATATCGATATAAACCGGGTCGGCGGCGATTCCCTCAACTGGTCCTTTGGCCCCCCAGAATTTTCCGCAGACAATCCGGGCTTTGGTTCCGTCATCTTCGATGACTTCCGGGATGTCGGCCGATTTAATTTCCTGATAGCGGGGAGCGGTCATTTTGAGAGCCGCCGGGAGATTGGCCCACAATTGAAAACCGTGCATCCGACCGGTCTGGTTACCTTTCGGCATCTCCTGATGAATAATACCGC
>CALMKK010000206.1 GCA_937867135.1 uncultured candidate division Zixibacteria bacterium | reverse complement strand
CGCCGGTCAAAAAAGCCTTGATGTCCGAGACTATGCGATCGTCCTTTCTGCAATTCATGCAGAAAGGGGGATGAAATCATTTGGAATGAATCTAGCGCTTTAGATATTTGGAAGCCGCCTCCGGCTCTATTCCGGGATAATGGCGGTGGCTTCGATTTCGACCAGATATTCCGGTTCAATCAGGGCCCGCACTTCCACCATTGATGTTACCGGCCGAATATCGCGAAAGAATTCACCATGAGCTTTGCCGACTTCTTCCCCATCCAGCATATTGGTGACATAAATCCGGGTGCGAACGATATCATCCATATGCCCGCCGGCACGCCCGATATAATCGGCGATTTTGGCCAGAATAAAACGGGTCTGCTCATATGGATTATCCCGGGCGACCACTTCCCCGTTTTCAACCGCCACCGTTCCCGAAACCTCGATAATATTTCCAACGCGAACCACCCGGCTGTAGCCAACCGTTCTTTCCCATTCCGTTCCGGAACCGATATTAATTCTCTTTGACATTTATTTTCTCCAATAATATTACGCTTGTACTCGAATAAAGTCTGTAAATCGGTCTTGAGCAGTTTTATATTGTAGAGAAATTATGAATGGCACAACTTTGTTTATGGGACTGGTCATCGGTTCTGTCGGCGTCGGCTATTTTATATATGGCAAAAAACAGCGCCGGTGGGTCCCGATGCTGGCTGGTATCGGTCTCTTTATTATGCCATACCTGTCTTTGGGGACCGGATTGACCGTGGCCGTCAGCCTGATTCTCTGTATTGTCCCATTCCTGATTAAATCCTGACAGCAGAAACCCTCCCATACCGAAGAATCTTTCGATAACAGGAGGGTTCGATTATGAAATTGTGAGTGTCACTACTGACGTTTGATATACTTGGCGGTGCCCCAGGTCATCCAGGTTTTGCCGTTATCCATCGACACCTCGCCTTTCCAGTCGTAAGTAGTAGGGGTCATATTGTAACTGGTCATTCGGGTGATGGTCGGCATGCCGTTCATCAATTCCTGCCCTTCCAAAACCATGCCGTCAGCCGTCTTTGTCCCGTTAAACATGGTCAACTTCGCTCCCATATTATCAATCCAAACCGATTGCCATTTCTTGGCGTCACGGTCATAGCTGGTCAAATCTCCCCCGATAAAAGATTGACCCATCAACTGTTGCTCGATCGTCGAACGAATGGCCGCCCCGCCATAGGCCATTTCATATGTGGCGGTTCCCTTGGTATCCATCCAATTGGTGTCGGCCGGGTTCATCTTCATTTTCATTGTGTAATCCCAGGTTCCGACCAGAAAGGCCATCTGCTTCATTTCTTCCGGCGGCCCCATCGGGGGCATCGCAGGAGCTTCCCCTTCCTTGGCTTCCTGCGCCAGAATCTGCCCGCTCACAACAAGGAGCACGGCTAACATAATCACCGGAAATAGTTTTTTCATCATACATTCTCCTTTTCTCAAAAATGAAAAGTAATTTAAATTAAATAGAAATTGCCGTTCGTCAATGCTGTCAATTCGCTGATTCTGAAATAATACGCAAAGATTGCTATTGTCAATCACAAATAAGTGGCCCGGACGCCCTCGGTGGACAACTTGGCTGCATTTGATCGACCACTCCACTTATATCTGTTATGCTACTTTTCATCGCCGGTTTTGGGTATTTCAATCTCCTCGGCCATCCTGGCTATTTTCTCGTACGGAATAGCCAGCCAGGTTTCAACCTGAGTCGCGCCGTGGGCTCGGGTCACGATAGAGACCCGGGCGGCGCATTCCTCATCGGGAGCCTCATATATGTGCATTGAATCCCAATACCCCATCAGGGCCAAATGAGTCTTAAATTGAATCTCCGGACACTGCTTTTTGATATCGTCCAGCCAGGCGCGGTTGCTCCGCGGCCGGTCACTCAATTTTGCGCCTATTTCAGTCAACAGCGCGCTCTTGCCCGAAAGCTTGGTTAATAATATGAAGGTTTTCATAAGACATCCTCCGTGAGAAGCCGGTTGACTTCCCAAATTGATAATCCCATCCAGAAAAACTTCGATCTATTTTTTAAGATAAAGTTGTCGGACCCGACGTCGGCCTACCTATTAGATTAATAGTCATTGATTCAAAGTCAAGCGCCAAGCGTGAAATATGAAAAAGAAATATATTGGATTTAAGACAACCGGGTAATCGGGGTTCTTCCGGGTATGTCCCTGCAGTTTATTGTTTCATATGAGACTGCGATGAAATATCAAATATGTCAAAGATCCCAATTTTACTAATACCTGTTTCCGGCCCTTTTTTTTGATGGTTTTTGGACATAATTCAGCCGCAAAACAAGCCCGAGTCCCGTCAAGCGATATCAACTCATCAAGTCCCTGAAATTCTAATCAATGCTCAATCCGGAAAATGGGATCAATTCCGGGCATGAAAACGCACTCCATGCCTGCTAACGATTGCAGTCACCTCACCCGCAGTCCGGCGACTTTTACCGCTCCCCGGTGGTACCCGTCGGGACAAAGTTTTTCGAGCTCGCCTAATTCAATGCCGTTGACTTCGCATGTTTCAAAGACCGTAGGCACCACATTGTTTTTTTCAAAGCCTTTGCGAAGGAAATGAATAATGCGCCAATGTTTTTCCGTCAGCTTGGGCATCTTCATTTCATATGCTTTCAAAAAGGCGAACGCTTCATCCCAATCGAAGGGATTCACAAGAAACCCCCGACCATCGATTTCATAACTTTTTTCTTGAGCCGGTGA
>CALMKK010000205.1 GCA_937867135.1 uncultured candidate division Zixibacteria bacterium | reverse complement strand
AATTAATCAAAGCGGCGCAAGAAGCGACCGAATGGTCCCTGGCCCGGGAGGAGCGGCCCAGTTGTGTCATAAACCTTCCGGACGTGTCACCATACAACTGGGGCGCCCTGCTCGCTTTCTTTGAAATGGCGACTGCATATGAAGGGGAACTATTAAATGTCAATGCTTTCGACCAACCGGGCGTGGAAAGCTATAAAAATTATATGTACTATAAATTGCGCAAGCCGGGTTTGAGCAAAGAAGTAGAGAGAGATATAAAAGAGCACGTCTTCAAGAGAAAAAGACGTTTTATAATTTGACTGATATAGAAGGACCTATTATTGAGTGGGAAACTTCTTTATTTACGCTTTGGCCCCTGCCTCTTGGCTTTACATTCGCGGTTCCTGCAGTGACTTTGCTTCGACTTCATCATATCCAAGGGCCTTGAAATCGAGAATGCCGGACGGGGCGTGGCAATTATTGCAGGTCAGCGCTCCTGTTTTTCGGATGGCATGGCTTATTTCCAGGGAAGCATCCTGTGGAATCCAGCGCGGCTCCACCTTGCGGATATGACGGGCGTCGTCATACGCCGAGCCGTTCCATGTCGGGACATCCATAAACGACATAAATTTGTCCATCATATAATATTTAAACAGCGTCCCATACATCATTGCCATCATCGGGTGATTCATTTCTGCGGCGGCGGCGCTGTCGGGATTGCCGGTGGTGTAATAAGTGGGAAGATTGTATGGCAGGTACATACCCCCGAAAGGCCCCATATTTTGCAAATCAATATGCTGACGGCCGTTGAATAATTTCATGGCATACAATTTGGACGGCCTCCCTTTCCGCGCAATCGGCCGCATAACTTTTTCGTACCAGCCGGCATAATCGAAATCCTTGAACTCCGGCCAGGGATGCGTCGGATTATAGAAGCGATATAAATTTTTTCCGTTCGGGTTATCGCCGATCGGGTTACCCAGAAAGGTGGCATCCCCGTTCCACCAGGCATAAATTATTCCCTTGCCCGGCGCGGTTTCTTTGGTTATGTCGGTATAAACGTAAATACCGGGATGCTCTTCATATTCCGTTCTGGCAAAATCCCGCATAGTGGCATTATCCGGGTTCAAACTTGGAATATGGCAGGTGACACAGGCGATTTTACCAGTATGGCCATTAAGATAGTCGGCCAAGTCGGGATTGCTTTTGTGCGGAGCGTTGGAATGACATGTTTCGCAGGCCACTTCGGTATTCGGAAGATCATTAGCCATCATGGTGGTCGTATGCGTCCCTTTGGCAATATAGTGCCCTTCCGTAATATGACAATCAATACAATCCAGTCCGGCGGCGGCATGGACATCCCATGACGGTGAAAACGGTGTTCCCCGCTTGCTCCCCGGATGAAGGACTCGCGGGCGGTTGGTGCCGGTTTTCAGCATACTTTGAAAATATGAAGAATCGGCGGCATCGACATATATATCGCCTCCAAGATTATGCTGATGACACCGAAGGCAGGCCTGCGAAGTCGGACGGCCGACCGCCAGGGCCGCCCGAAGCGACCGATCCTGATCCCAATATTTCCGGCCTTCCGCCGTAAGGGCCACTTGCTTGCGATTCATATCGTACGCTTGAGAATGGCAAATCAAACAATCAATGGTTTCTTTCTCTTCATCCAAAGTCTTGTATCCCGGCATCATTTCACCCAGTGGCGGGGCCGGCTCGCCGCCGATATGGCACTGTCCGCATCCTTCGGACAAAGTATCCCCATTTTTAAGCATAACCAATGATGCCCAAGCTGTCATCGCAAATGACCCCGGTTTGGGGCAGGGACGATTAATTTTACCCATGGCAAAATTATCCGCCAATTGGCCGTTGAACCCGTAAACATTGGGATGCCTGTCGGAGTAAAAGCGGAAATGGGCCGATGTGGTCAGATTTTCCATCAAATCGACATTTTTCTTATTTTTGGTCGTGGCATCATCAATCTCAATTGTCTTGTGGCAGGTCAGGCAGGTTTTAGGGCCCTCATAAGCCAGTATTCCCGCTTTGCGGAATCGTTCCACATGGAGAAAGTCCTTGCCGAAATCAGCTTTCAATTGGGCCGCCACCGTTTCAAGTTGCTCTGGGGTGGCTCGTTCAACCGGAAATTCGACTGCCGCCGGCCTGCTTCCGGTCGGGAGCATAAGATTAATTAATTGTGACCAGTTTAAATAGGCAATACCGGCCAATGCCAGTATAATTATTAAGACAATGATGGACTTACTATTCATGGCATACCTCATCGGATAATTTAAAAATAAGATTCATCTGTAGTTAGATAGTAAAAAGATGGAATTGATTCAAGATTTTTGGGAATTTTGAACGTAAATTAATATTGAGTGAATGTTAAGGGTCGATTACTTGTTTTTTTGAATCATTTCGGATATAATGGCATCTAATGGATGAAAAGCAGCTGATTGAACAGGCGAAGGGCGGCGATTTTTCCGCTTTCATGGAGCTGATTGACGCCCATAAGGTTAAATTATTTTCACTGGTGCGGCGGTTGGCCGCGAATGAGCAAGATGCGGAAGATATAATGCAGGATAGTCTGATTAAAGCCATCGATAAAATCGACTCTTTTCGCGGCGACGCTTCCTTCGGAACCTGGCTGTATGCTATTGCTCTAAATGAAGCCAGAGGACATCTCCTTCGGGAAAAACAGCGTGATCTGCAAAGTATTGAAGATTTTATGCCGGACCATAACGGCCGGCCGGAAAGAGGGACGGCGCATCATCCTTTATTCGAGTGGGAGGATCCCCATCGCAAGCTTGAATCGAAGGAATTGCGTCATATTATCGAAGATGGTCTGTCGGAACTGCCGTATATTT
>CALMKK010000204.1 GCA_937867135.1 uncultured candidate division Zixibacteria bacterium | reverse complement strand
GGCAGTATTCGAGAAACAGCAGGACCTGATTTGCCTGATGATTTTTTCGGGGAACGACCGGCGCCGGCATTACCCATCCAATAAGTAACCAGCGCCGCCAGAAACAAAAGCGGATAAATAAAAATCCAACCCGGCACAAACGCGGCATGATTTATTCCCCACAAACGCTCCCCGGGGAAAAAGGAACCGACAAACTGCAAACCGATAATGCCCGTGAGGAGAAGAAACAGAGTTTTTAAAAACCCCGGTGTTGTTTTACCTTTTGCCGCCATAAAAGTCTGATCCTAAAGTGCGCCGCCTGATTTACGTCAATACCAAGTAGTAAATGATTTCCAGTACCAATCCCAGCATGAATAATATCTCTCCCCAGAAAAATAATTTATACCCCTTGGGTGTCCAAAATTGCTTATAGCACCAGAAAAGGGCATGCTTGATTTTCGCCCGCCAGTTATGGACGGATTATCGGGCGTCCGGTACCATAACGACGCCAGAATCAATATGATCCCGGCAACCAGCGAAATGAATCCGATAAAAATAACGACTGTCGTCATAGTCAACTCCTCATAAATGTTTGACGACCTCATCGTGCAATCGGGCGCGGTAATGCAAACCGCCCGATTCCAGACCATCGATTATTTTTTTATAGGCGTCAAAATCCGACAAATCGGCCAGTCTGGTTTCCCGGATTTCGTGAATATCAACCGGTTGAATCTTGCCGGAAATATATTTGGCCGTAAAGACATGCGTTTTCCACGGGATAAACCGCCGCCCGCAATTAAAATCGACATGCACCTGCAGAATATATTTGACTATTTCTATTTTGGCCCCGGTCTCTTCGTACGCTTCGCGGCTCACCCCCTCCAGAAACTCCTCGCCCGGCTTCAGTCCTCCCGACGGCGCGCGGTAGAGCCCCGGCGGATAATGATGCTTGGCATTGACAATAACCTGCGTCCCTTTGAAAATATAGAGAGTGACATCGTGGCACCGTCGAAACGATTGCGTGGAGCGGATAAAATCGTATTCCTCATCATTGACCGGAGCGGCCATATGGATTATCGGGGGACGGCCATAGCGGTCGGCAACATTTTGTATCATCCGCAAATTGAAATACATAATCAGGCCAGAATCGGGATAATCTCCTGTTGCATCGGCAAAGTGGTCACTTCCGGGCCGGAATCGGTCAGCATACAATCGATTTCGGAGCGGAACCCATACCCGGGCAGATATATTCCCGGTTCGATCGAAAAGAGGTGTCCCGGCAGAAGTTTCCGCCGATCCTCGGTTTCAAGGTTATCGATATTCGGTCCGGGGCCGTGCACCGATTCCAGAATCGAATGGCCGGTGCGGTGGAAGAAATATTCGCCGTAACCGGCGTCGGCTATGACTTTCCTGCAGGCGTCATCGACATCATACCCGTAAAGAGTCGCTGAACCGAATTTTTCCCTGATAAAACTTACCGCCCGGTCGCGGGCCGAGGTCACAATCGCAAAGACGGAGCGGTATTTCTCCGGAACTTCTTTGCCGACATACCCCATCCAGGTGATATCGGCGAAAACGGCGTGGGGCTGATTGAGTTTGGCCCACATATCGAGCAGGACCAATTTCCCTTTGGTGATTTCCGACGAGCCTTCGTCCGGCGGCTCATAATGAGGATTACTGATATTGGCGTCAACCGCGCAGATCGGCCCGAAATCGGTTTCCAGTTCTTCTTCGCTGAAACGCATCATGATGAAATTGACCACCATTTTTTCATCGAGCGATTCCCCATTCGCGAGGTTTTCTTTGATAAAGGCAAACGCCTCGTCTTTAATCTGATTGACCAGAAAAGCGGCCCGCTTATGGCTCTGCACCTGCTCCGGGGTCATCCGGGCCTGAAAATAGGCGACCAGATCGGCCGAGGAGACGATTTCGACCCCGAACGAGCGGACCAGTTCGACGGTCCCGGCGCTGACCAGCCCGACATACGGCAAACGCCCGTTGGGAGAATATTCCATCGCGATTCTCTTCTTCCCTTTCAGGATACTCTGCAGGGAGGATTCGAGCAGTTTGTATGACGAAAAATTGATATGGCGGCCGGGAATATCGGCGAATTTATCTTTTTCGATATTATGAATCATGGCGACCGGTTCCCCGTCGGCCGGAATAAAATAGCAGAAGCGGCGGGTGACATTATCGGGGAAATTCAGGAAGGAGACGGCGATAGAGTTGCGGGCGTGGAAATCGGCCATCAGCCAGCCGTCGAGTTGTTCTTTCTTTAGATAATTCTG
>CALMKK010000203.1 GCA_937867135.1 uncultured candidate division Zixibacteria bacterium | reverse complement strand
AGCGCGACCGCATCATGCGGCGTCACCAGAAGCGGATTGATATCCAGTTCCGTTATTTCGGGATAGTCGGCCGCCAGATACGACATGCGGATAAGAAGTTCAATCAATTTGTCTATATTCACACCCGCCCGGCCGCGATAACCGAGCAGAAGGGGCCAGATTTTGAGCGATTCGAGCATCCGTCTGGCGAGGCGTTCATTTAGCGGCGGAAATCCCAGGCTCTTATCGCCCAAAAGTTCCGTGCCGATCCCCCCCATTCCGACCATCATCACCGTTCCGAATACGGGGTCTTTTTTAATACCGAGAATCAACTCGATACCGTCATGAGCGTCAATCATCGGCTGGACCGTCACCCCGTCGATCCGGGCTTCCGGTTTTTTTTCTTTCACCGAAATTATCATCCGCTGGAAGGCTTCGCGCACCATTTTTTCGTCATCGAGATTAAGAGCCACGCCGCCGACATCGGTTTTATGCGTGATATCCGGCGAATGGATTTTTAGAACCACCGGATAACCGAGACGGGCGGAAATATTTGCCGCTTCCTCCGCCGTTTTGGCTGGATGAGGGCGGGTGGTGGCGATACCGTACAATTCGATCAATTCCTTGGAAATATCTTCGGTGAGTAGATTTCCATGTCTGAAATGTTCGGCGGAAAATTGCCGGCGGATTTTTTCTCTGTCTATCTGAAAATCGACCGGAATATCTTTCGGCGTTTCATAAAGGGTCTCCAGATTTCTCCCGTAGTCAACCAGGGTCATGAAGGCCCGAATCGCCTGCTCCGGGGTTTTGTATGTGGCGATACCATGCTCAATCAGAATCTGCGATCCTTCCCGCATCGAGAGCCCTCCCAGCCAGGCGGCCAGGATCGGTTTGGGGCTGGTCTCGGCCAGTTTGCCGATGGTTTTGGCCGTGGCGGTGGAATTGGTCATCGCCTGCGGCGTCAGAATAACCAGCAGGGCGTCAACGCCCGGATCAGTCAGTACAATCTGGGCGGCTTTCTCTAACCGTTTGGAATTGGCGTCGCCTAAAACATCGACCGGGTTCCGGTGCGACCACGACGACGGCAGGGCCAGATTCAATTGCTCGATTGACTCCGTTGATAGGTTGGCCAGTTTCCCCTTTTCGGCGATAAGGGCATCGGTCGCCATCACGCCGGGCCCGCCGGCGTTGGTGACAATTCCGAGATTGGCTCCTCTCGGGATTTTGTTTCGCCCGATAAGTTCGGCACAATCGAAAATCTCACCGATATCAAATACCCGCGCCAATCCGATTCTCTGGAAAGCGGCATCATAGACGGCATCCTCCGAGGCCAGCGCCCCGGTATGCGAGGCCGCCGCTTGCGCCGATTCGGGAAACCGTCCGGCCTTATAAGCCAGAATCGGTTTGGTTCGGGCAAAGGCTCGTGCGGCCGTCATAAACTGCCGGGCGCGGGAAATTGATTCGATGTAGAGAATAATCGATTTAGTTTTTTCATCGGCGCCGAAGTAATCGATCAAATCGCCGAAATCGACATCGATAGTGTTGCCGATTGAGACAAAATGGGAAAAGCCGATTTTTCCTTCCAGCGCCCAATCCAGAACCGATGTGCAAAGCGCTCCGGATTGGGAAATGAAAGCAACATTGCCGGCTTTGGGCATCCCTCCGGCGAAACTGATATTGAGACTCTTACCGGGGACAATAATCCCGAGGCAGTTGGGACCGATTATCCGCATCCCTTCGAAACGGGCGGCATGCTCCTTTATTTTGTCTTCCAGCGCTTTACCTTCGGGACCGGTCTCTTTGAAGCCGGCCGAAAGGATGATGATACCCCGGATTCCGGCTTCGCCGCACTCAAGGACCGTTTGCGGAACCTTCTCGGCTGCCGTGCAAATGACCGCCAGATCGGGAATTTTGGGGAGAGATTTGATATCGGGATAACAGGGAATTCCGAGAACCGCCTCACTCTCGGCATTGACCGGATAAACCACTCCCCGGAAACCACCGCCGACCAGGTTGGTCAGTACCTTTCCGCCCACGCTGTTGGGATTAATCGTGACGCCGATCAGCGCGATTCTTTTGGGATTGAAGATATTATCCAATTTATGTATATCCACAGCCGCATTTCTCCAATTTTATTTTTCACTCAGGAGCAATTTATAACATGACGGGCTCCAGAGTGTAAATTTTTTGACAAATTGAACCGGAATGCGTCCTAATTAAAAATAGCGTATTTCAAAATGAATTGATTTTTTCGGATAAAATAGTAAATTAATCAGGCAGGCAAAATAATTCAGGAGGGAGCTGTCAATGAGACAATTCCGTAATTCTTTAGCCAAAGCGGCCTTAATCGCCGTTATCGGTCTTTTGACCCTGATTTCCTGCGGAGAAGAAAAAGGGCCGACCGGTTCCGGAGGAGTCTATTTTCTCCAAAAACTATATCCCCGAAATCATTCGGTTGGCGTCTCGCCTGCGGTAAATTTCACCTGGCGGCCTTCCGACAGCATCGGCGGAAATGTGAATTACATAATCTATCTTGATTCCGTGTATCCTCCCGGACTATTTGACACGGTGGGAATTGATACTTCCTACAGATTTGCATCATATGGTTATTTATGTGCCGGAAAAACGTACTTCTGGAAGATTAAGGCCTTCAACGACAGCGGCAAATCCATTGTGAGCGACATATGGCAATTCAAAGTAAATGATAATTATATCTTTCCCATTGCCGTCGGCAATCGATGGAGCTATACGGAAACTTTTAATTATTATAATTTCGAACCGGATTCGATACGTTTTCAATTCTGGGAGCCTATATCTATCAGCGGTAATTGCGAAATTACGGGAACAATAGACTTCGTTGATTCTCCTTCGGTATATGTCTTTCATTATGACTGGAGTGACGGCAATTATTCGTTCGGCGAGTATGATAAATATATGGCTAACAGGCAAACGGGGCTGTTTTATTACGGAAATTCCGGCTCTCCGACCTGGCTCGCTCCGCCCAAGACGGGATTAATGGGCCAGGCCGTTTTCGAATTCAATGGCCGCACCTTCCCCTCAATTAGAAACATGATCGATTATTTCGTTTCCGACCAGAGTGTGCCCCGTCAATCAAGTGCAAAAATTTCCGTTGATGAAAGTCATCCTATATGCGAATTGCAATATCCCCTGGAAATCGGCCGGGAATGGATCTATCGTAGCCGCGCCCTGAGCGATTCCTGGGAAATGAAGAAAGTCATTGTCAGAATGGTGGACCGGCCGACTGATTTCGGCACGATAAAGTGCTATGAAATAAAATGGTTCTGGGATATCGATGGCGACGGGAAATGGGATACTAATATCGAGGGATACGATTATGTCTCGCAGATCGGCACCGTGGCCAGAGTGTTCAAATTTTATGGCGCGACACTGCAAAATTATAGCGGTGAAATATTGGGGACCTATGATTTTACCGAGACCTATTTATTGACTTCATATTATCTCTCGCTTCCTGATTATATTGGGGATGGCATTTAAAGAGAACGCGGAAGAGACGCCTTTTATATCTGCCGCGCGGCTTTATAAAGATAATACAATTTAATTCCTCTCGGAAGGCGTCGGCTTTCACAAGAATCGCCGGGGGCCTATCTCTCTATTAAAATGACCATTATCTCTCTTAAAGTTTGATCTGTTCTTCCTTGACGCCACGAGGGCATTTGCCTTATTTTTCGGCAATTGAGCGAATCTATATTAAGGAGGATAAATGCAACCTGAAATTACTATGATAGAACGGCTCACCCCGCCGGTAGTGACATTTGTCATAATTGTCTTTATAGGATTCCTGGCCCAGATTCTTGTTAACACCCGCCTGCGCAAGGTCGCCGAAAAAACCCCATGGAAAGGGGATGATGTCATTATCGCGGGACTGCGGGGCAGAATTATCTTATGGTCGGTAATAATCGGCCTGTATGCCGCCATACCGCTTCTTCATCTGCCGCCGGATTATCACTTTATCGTCCAGAAAGTGCTCCTGGTGCTGGTTATTTTATCTATCACCCTGACAGTCTCATCCATTGTGAGCGGCTTTATACGGGTTCAATCCGGAGAAGCCAAGGGAGAGATATTTTCAACCTCGATTTTTACCATTTTCTCCCGTGTCATTGTGATGTCTATCGGGCTTTTGATTATTCTTCAGGCCCTCAACATTTCCATCACGCCGATTCTGACGGCTCTCGGGGTCGGCGGCCTGGCGGTCGCCCTGGCCCTGCAGGAAACCCTCGGGAATCTTTTCGCCGGATTAAATATACTCATTGCAGGAAAAATTATGGTGGGAAATTACATCCAATTGCAGAGCGGGGAGGCCGGATATGTGACCGACATAAACTGGCGCAGCACTACCATCCGGCAACTTTCCAATAATTTTGTTATTATCCCTAATTCCAAATTGGCCTCTTCGATTACCACCAATTTTAATCTGCCTGAAATAGAAATGTCGACTCTGGTGGAAGTAGGTGTGGCCTATGACAGTGATTTGGAAAAAGTGGAAAAAGTGACGATTGAAGTGGCCCGCGACGTATTGAAAAGCGTCGAAGGGGGCGTGGTAAATTTCGAACCTTTTACGCGCTATCACACTTTCGGCGATTCCAGCATCAATTTCACGGTAATCCTGCGTGTAAAAGAATTCGTCAACCAATATCTGGTAAAGCATGAATTTGTCAAACGGCTCCATAAACGATATAAAGAGGAAGGAATCGTTATTCCCTTCCCGATCCGGACCCTGGAATTTTCCAAAGACAGCGGCTTTTTGCCGGATAAACTGAAAAAATAATTCATATATATCTCTATTTTGAAAAGGGGAATTGACAGCGAAAGCCACAATATTATCTTAACGCAGTATGTCGGAAATCGATGATATATTAATCCGCCAGGTGGAACTGGCGCTGATGGAGGATGTCGGCCCGGGTGATATTACCACTCTGGGATGTATTCCCGATGAGCCGGCTGAAGCCGAAATTTTTGTCAAATCGGACGGTGTTCTGGCGGGATTGCCGTTAGTTGAGATGGTTTTCCATCAATTGGATCATAAAATCAAAATGGAATTTAAAAAAAATGATGGCGAACATTTCACCCGGGGTGACACGATAATCCAAATAAAGGGCAATCGAAGGGCCATCATGACCGGCGAACGGACGGCGCTGAATTTCCTGGGACATCTCTCGGGGGTGGCGACCCTGACCGCCCAGTTTGCAGACCAGATTAAAGGAAGCAAAACCAAAATATTGGATACCCGCAAGACGATGCCCGGCATGCGCCATCTGGAAAAGTATGCGGTTGCCTGCGGCGGCGGGGAGAATCATCGCTATGGCCTTTATGATATGGTTTTGATCAAAGACAACCATATTGCCTCTTGCGGTTCCGTAAAAAAAGCGGTGGATCAGGTCCGCAACTATCTGAAATCGGACGATTTTAAAAAGCGGTTTGTCATCAGTCCCGAAGACGTTGTCATCGAGGTCGAGGTGGAAAGCGAGGCGCAATTGAAAGAAGCGATCGCCTGCGGTGTCAATCGTCTTCTACTCGACAATCAAACCATAGAGGGATTGTCGCGTCTGGTAAAAACGGCCCGCTCTCTCAATCCCGAAATAAAGCTGGAAGCATCCGGCAATATGACTCTCGACCGGGTGGCGGAAGCGGCCGCTGTCGGAGTGGATTTCATATCGATCGGGGCGTTAACCCACTCCGCTCCGTCGTCGGATTTTTCACTCAGGATAATTGCCTGATATGCCGGTCGCCAATCCGCAGTTATTAGCCGAGAAAATACTCGAGCGGCTCCGGGCGAAACCGGGGCAATTGCTCGATCCCGGCAAAATGGCAAAATCCCTGAATGCCGCCCGGGAGCAGATAATCGAATCCATTGCGCTTCTCAGAAGCTGGGGCTATGTAATAAAAGCCAACCATAAAAGGCAATATCGTTTCATTGCCGCCCCGGACAGTTTCATTTCCACCGAAATCAGCTATCGTCTGAGAACCCGCTTTATCGGCAAGCGGATACATGCTTATCAGGCCGTGCAATCGACCAATTCCATTGCCTCGCAATTGGCGACGGCTAAGGCCCCGGAGGGGACGCTGGTTATCGCTGAACGTCAGACCCGCGGCCGGGGACGGCTGGGACGGGATTGGTACTCGCCGGAAAAAGTCGGACTCTATGCTTCCATTATCCTCTATCCCAAAATTCATCCTACCGCCGCGCCGGGGCTTTCCCTTATGACCGCGGTCGCATTGGCCGATACGATTGGGTCGTATGACGATATGGAAGTGAAAATAAAATGGCCCAATGATGTTCTTGTCTCCGGCCTGAAGGTGGCCGGAATCCTGACAGAACTCTCGGCCGAACTTGACCGTATCGAATATGTCATTGTCGGCGTTGGAATTAATATTAATCAGACTCGGGCCGATTTCCCGGACGCCTTGAAAAGTGTCGCTACTTCAGTCCGGATAGGCACCAAGGAGAAAATCCGCCGGGTGGAATTTCTCCAGCGCTTCCTTGCGAATTTCGAAAAAGAATACCTGGTCTTTAAAAAATCGGGCATGAAAGAAACGCGCCGAAAAATCCTCAAATATTCTTACCTGCAAAATAAAGAAATCCGCCTGAAATTGGGCCGCAAAACGGTCAGCGGTGTCGTAATAGATATAGATGAAACCGGGCAACTGATACTGGACACCAAAGACGGAATTATGGCCTTCAACGCCGGCGAAGTTACCACGCATTAGGAAAGGCGGTCAATTTCAAGAATTGTGAATATTTTCACTTGATATTTCCGGCCCGTTTATTATATTACAAAAGTAGATATTTTCGATACATATTGGATGGTTAAAATGTATTCTCAAAAAGTAATAGAACACTTTCAGAATCCCCGAAATGTGGGTGATATAAAAGATGCCGACGGTATCGGCACGGTGGGGAACCCATCCTGCGGGGATATTATGTCGATTTATATCAAAGTCGTTGATGATATCATTGTCGACATCAAATTCAAAACTTTCGGGTGCGGCGCCGCCATCGCCACCAGTTCCATCACGACCGAAATGGTCAAGGGAAAAACGATTGAAGAGGCGGAGAAATTGACCCGCAATCAGGTCGCCGAGGCGTTGGGGGGATTGCCGCCGATTAAGATGCATTGCTCCAATCTGGCGACCGATGCTCTTCGGGCGGCCATCGAGAATTATCGGGCCAAAAATAACGGTAAAAAACCGTGAAACGGTACGGCCTAATCGGTTTTATTCTGATCGCCGCCGTTTTTTTTAATCCCGGATGTATCAAGCGGGTCGAGAGGCCGGGCAATACCGATTTGCTCCGCTATATGCCGCTGCATCAGTGGGATAATTTCCAGTACAGCGGGCCGATGGGGCGGGCCGTTGTCTCGGGTAATATCAACGACCTTTTTACCCTGACTTATTACGACAAAACCGATAAAATTCTTTTCTGGCAGGATCTCCTTAAAAACGATCGCGGTATTTTCTGGAAAAACCTGGTGGCTCGGAAAAAGGGCCAGCCGCCCCTCAGTTTCGAGCCGGCCCTGCCGTTCGCTCCCTGGTCCCGGGTCGCCGGGGATACGCTTCTTTTCTCATCGGCTGAAATCCGGGGCGATTCGGCCAATACCCATATGCATATCCAGATCGAATACGAAATCATGGGAACCGAAATTGTCACGGTCCCGGCCGGAACCTTCATGGATTGCATAAAATTGCGCATGTCGTTCAAATCGCTTTATAATGGTGAAAAGGAACTCTTAAGCGGCGATCGGTATCTCTGGTTCGCGCATGATGTCGGTATCGTCCGGTATGCCTTTCCGGACGGCGCCGGAGAACTGCTTTCGGCCAAAGTTGACGGTAAAACTTATCCCTGAGGGGGATTCTCTCCGGGCGTGTGAAAGGTGTTTTGTGACAAACATAACGAAAGAGATGACAATCGGCGAAATTCTCGCAAAATATCCGCAGGCCGGCCCGATTATTCAGAAATATTTTCATGGCGGATGTTTTCATTGTCCGGGCGTGAAAATGGAGACGCTCGAGATGGGGGCCATGCTCCATGGGCACGACGTCAATAAAATTATCGATGAACTGGAAGTCCTGAGCCGGACCGAGATCGCCTGAGTTTTTGACAATTTTAGCGACAGGGATATAACCGATGCCGGAACTCCCGGAAGTTGAGACGGTGGTTCGGGGGCTTCGACGAACCATTCTAAATCAAACCATTGCTTCGGTCTATATAAATTCGCCGCAAATCGCCCGCGCTTATTTCGAGGGGGACTTGGGGGCAATGAAAGGGCGGAAATTTATCGACATCCGCCGCCGCGGCAAAAATATCCTGATCGATTTGGACGGCGGCCAGACGCTCTGGGTGCATCTCAAAATGACCGGCCATTTCTATTATCTTCCGAAAGACGCCCCGATTGATAAACATGATCATCTGATTTTCTATTTTAAGAAGGGGAAGCACTCCCTGCATTTCAACGATTACCGGCGGTTCGGATATATGCGGCTGGTGCCGACGAGCGATTTACCGCATCGCCGGGGCCTCAAAGAACTCGGCCCGGAACCGCTGGAGGTCAAACTCCCGGAATTTATCAATCTTTTTCGCAGGGCCAAAAGAATGATCAAGCCGGCCCTTCTGGATCAAACCTTTCTGGCCGGATTGGGAAATATCTATACCGATGAGGCGCTGTATCTGGCGAAAATTCATCCACGGCGGTTAACCGGTACCCTTTCGGATAAAAAACTGGCGGAATTGCATCGTATCATACAGGCGCTTCTCAAAAAAGCCATCAGCAAAACCGGCACCTCGGTGGATACTTTCGCGGGGGTCGACGGCAAACCGGGGGGGTTCCAGAAATACCTGAAAGTGTACGGCCGCGAGGGAGAGAAATGCCGCACCTGCGGCGGCGCAATCCGCCGGGAAAAAATCGGCTCCCGTTCGTCGCACTTCTGCCCCCACTGCCAGCGCTTGCGATAAATTAAAGCGGGTGACCGCAAGCGTCACCCCTATGGTCGGGTTTGTGCGCGGTCCGGCAACGGCCTGATCCGTCCATCCATCTTGACCGCGCCGGCTCGATGCATCGTCATCCCGGGCCTGACCCAGAATCCGGAAAATGGAAATGTAACTCCGTGCGCCGCTGCGGATTTATGGCA
>CALMKK010000202.1 GCA_937867135.1 uncultured candidate division Zixibacteria bacterium | reverse complement strand
CTCGATAATGGCGGCAACCTCTTTCTTACCGGCCAGGAACTGGCCACGCAATTGAATACTCAGGATTCATCATTTCTGCACAATTATCTTCACGCTAATTACGGTGGACTGGTATTCAATCTAATTCACTTTGGGGTTGAAGGTTCTCCGGTTGGTAATGGAATCAAATTGAGATACGCGACCGGCACCAATCAGGATACGCCCAAATCCGCATTTATCACACCTATCAACGGAGCTATTCCGGCCTTTAAGTTTTTTGCCGCGGGTGACTCTATTTCTGCCCTTAGTTTTCAAGGATCCTTTCGCGTGGTTTTCTTCAATTGGGGCTATGAAGCGATTTTAAATACTAACACCCCTGGCAGTCAATATAAGAATCGTGACACCGTTCTGGCCAGAATCCTTAACTTCTTTGGCGGCTATACCACCGCTATCAATGACGGTCATAGCATGGCCAATTTGCCCAGAGGTTTTGAACTTCACCAAAACTACCCTAATCCGTTCAATCCGATAACCACCATAAGATATTCCATTCACAATACTGCGGAACGGCCGGTACCCAAAACCATTTTGCGGATATATAATATTTTGGGCCAGCAAATTCGGACCCTCATTGATCGCCAGCAGGCCCCGGGCGATTATTCAATCGAATGGGACGGCACCGATGCCGGCGGAATGAAGGTCGGAAGCGGCGTTTACTTTTACAAACTGACCAGAGGTAATGATAATGACGCCCGGAAAATGGTTCTCCTCAAATAATCCGGGTTAATTATCTATTATAATAAGGGAAGTCCCGCCCGAATGGGCGGGACTTTTTTTATATGTTAGGTTTGACAGTTTCCGGGTAATAACATAAATTTCCCTCAGGAAAGGGAAATTTGGTTTGACTAATCGCTTGATTATAGGGCAATATCGCCCGCTTGATTCTTTCGGGCACAGGCTCGATCCCCGCGCCAAAATTTTATGCGCCATTTTTCTGATGATTATTTCCATATTTACGACTTCATATATATTTTACTCGTTCCTTATCGTTGGGTTGGGCCTGATGCTCATTCTCTCCGATATCACGGTGAGAACAATTCTTAAAAACAGCCGGCCATTTTTAATTCTTGTCCTGATTACGGCGCTTTATCATCTGCTGTTTTCTGCTCGCGACACGCATACGATCGGCGAGCTGTTCGGCTACAAATTGACTGAGGGGGGACTCGCGATGGCGGTCGCCTTTTCTCTGAGAATGCTGGTTTTTGTCGGAATAGCTTTTTTTGTTTCATTGACCACCATGCCGGCGGATATGGCTGAAACCCTTGTGGGATGGCTCAAACCGTTGCAACGTATAGGAATACCTATTAACGACATTGGTCTGATGGTTTTTATCGCCATGCGGTTCATTCCGGTTTTGGCCGAGGAACTGGATACGATTAAAAAAGCTCAGATTGTTCGCGGCGTGAATTTTTCGGGCGGATTGAAGAATCGGGCTAGAAAAATGACAGTACTATTGATACCGGTATTTCAGGCGGCCATTCGACGGGCCGATGATTTGGCGGTGGCTATCGAATCGCGCGGATATGTGAGCGGTTCGGAACGAAGCTCTTTACGAATATATAAATTTCGAAGGGCCGATTGGCTGTTTTTAATTATTGCCATAATTTCCGCCACTATCATATTTCTGCTGACAATGGAAGAGCCATGGCTGAAATAAATATCCGCCTCGATATTGAATATAAGGGCACCGACTTTTCCGGATGGCAATTCCAACCGAGGGAAAGGACCATTCAAGATGAGATTGAAAAGGCCCTTAAGAGTGTCACCGGACAAAAAATTGCCCTGACCGGAGCCGGACGAACCGATGCCGGAGTGCACGCGCTCGGGCAGGTGGCCAATTTTAAAATCGATCATTATTTACCGCCCGAAAAATATAAAGAGGCCATTAATTTTTATCTTCCGAGGACTATTTTGGTGACAAAATCCGCTCCGGTTGCGATTGATTTTAATGCCCGTCGCTCGGCCCTATCCCGGCATTATCGTTATATCATCGATCGTCAGAAATCGGCGCTTTATTATGAATATCGCTGGGAATATCCTTCCCCCTTGGTTCCGGCCAGAATGATTGACGCTTCGGTTCTGGTGATAGGCCGCCATAATTGTGCCGCCCTCTGCACCGTCGCCTCTCAAAAAGAAAATAGTGATTGTGAAATTTATACCTGTGAGTGGCATGAGGACGACTCTCTTTTGGTTTTTGATATTAAGGCCAATCGCTTTCTTCATAGTATGGTGCGATCACTGGTCGGACTGATGGTAGAATTGGGCAAGGATAAGGATTACTTGACTTTAGAGGAATTTAAAGA
>CALMKK010000201.1 GCA_937867135.1 uncultured candidate division Zixibacteria bacterium | reverse complement strand
CAGGATTATGCAGGCCGAAAAGGCGGTGTTGAAGCGAATTCTCCACGGGGACACAATCGACCGCGACCGCCATGTTCTGAAAGCGGATGTGAAGGCGGTGACCTATTATAAATTTCGTCTGGAAAAAAAGGATGACTTCTGGCAGGGAGAGGTGGTATTTGATTTATGAAGAGAGATAGATTCATTCAAATATCTCCGAATATCTGGGAAATTCCGACCAATTTTAAACCGGGGATGCTGGTTCCGGCACGAGTTTTGTCATCGGAAAAACTGGTTGATGCGATCGACGAAAAAGTCATCGATCAAATCAGTAATGTGGCCTGCCTTCCGGGTATTCAGCGGTATGCTCTCTGTATGCCGGACGGTCATTCCGGGTATGGCTTTCCGATCGGTGGCGTGGCGGCATTTTCACTAACCGACGGCGTAATTTCACCCGGCGGAATCGGATTCGATATCAATTGCGGAATGAGGCTTCTGCGAACCAATCTTACATTCGATGATTTGCACCAAAAAATGGAGCTTCTGGCCAACAAATTATTCGGCACGATACCATCGGGGGTCGGGTCGAGCGGCTTTCTGAAACTCAGTCGGCCGCAATTTAACGATATTATGGAAAAAGGAGCGGCGTGGTGTCTAGAAAACGGCTACGCCACAGCGGATGATGTCGAATATATCGAAAATCATGGACAGATTGTGAATGCCGATCCTAAGACGGTTTCAGATAAAGCGATTTCACGCGGGATAAATCAGATGGGAACGCTGGGGTCGGGGAATCATTATCTGGAGGTCGAAATTGCCGCGCCCGTAGATATTTATAATAAAGAGACCGCCCGCCTCTTCGGCTTGGATCGGGATAATCAGGTCCTGGTGGCGATCCATTGCGGCTCCAGGGGTTTTGGGCATCAGATTGCCACCGATTATTTGGAGGTCTTCGATAAATGCTCCAAAAAATATGGATTGACGGTCAGGGATCGGGAATTGATGTCGGCGCCGTTTCAATCGGAGGAAGGGCAACGTTATTTTAAGGCGATGGCGTGCGCGGCCAATGCCGCTTTTGTCAATCGGCAGCTGATAGTTTACGGGATTCGGAAAGTACTTCGCGAAGTATTCAATCAAGAGGATGCGGAACTCGGAATTGAAACTATTTACGATGTGGCGCATAATATCGCCAAAATCGAATCGTATGAAATCGGCGGCAAAAGCGAAAAATTATTGGTTCATCGCAAAGGAGCGACCAGATCTTTCGGCTCGGGGCAGGAAGAGATTCCGGTTAAATATCGCGAGGCGGGTCAGCCGGTGATTGTGGGCGGCTCGATGGAAACCGGTTCGGCCCTTCTGTGCGGTACGAAATACGCGGATAAGGAGACATTCGGGTCGACCTTGCATGGGTCGGGGCGGACCATGTCGCGAATGCAGGCCAAGCGAACGATTCGCGGTGAAGCCGTAAAGCAGAGAATGAAAGAGAGAGGAATTCTTGTCAGAACCGGCTATATGCCGGGTCTGGCGGAAGAGGCGGCATTCGCCTACAAAAATATTGATGACGTCATTGAGGCGGTGGATGAAGCCGGTATCTCAAAAAAGGTGGCTCGTTTCCATCCGGTTTTGAATATCAAAGGTTAAATCCGGGGCAAATTGTCCCTGTTGACTTCCACACAATCTGGGACCAATCCATTTTCGGGCGAGCCAGACGGCAAACTCCGTTATTTCATAAAATTGAATATAAAAAAGAGGGTGCTACTCTGGTTGGGTAGAGGGGGCTAGGAAACTACCCAGGGACAGCAGAGAGTCACCCTCGTCAATCAACAATAATTGAGAAATTCAGATTCTTTGTCAAGATAATTTATTAATTAATTTGAAGGCGCAAAGCGGCATAATTACGGCCTAATCGGAAATCGGATAAAATATGTCATAAAAATTATTTTGGACAGAAAGAGGAACTTCCCATAACGCTTTAAAAGCGAACCACCTTGATCGGAATAGTCAGCCGCAAAGGCGGCTCGGTATTATAAACCACCGTAAAATTGGTATAGAAAGTCCCGGGGCGGAGATTCTTATTTATTGCGATATTCAGTATTTCATTCCCCTCGGAATTTACTTTCCCGGAGACTCTGTCAACTGTAAAAATAGTATCCGGTTCTTTATATAATTCAAATGAAACCGGCTCGTTGGAACCATTTATCAATTTTATGCTTTTGTCCTGCTGTCCTTGGAGAAAAGTGAGATATTTGGGATCGGACGTGTGGAGCTTATGGAAATAATCAATATTGGAAATATATTCTATTTCATAAACCGGCTTTTCGGTATCATTGGAACGAATCGCCAATTTCTTATTTGTTGTCCCGTAGTAATCGCGGGTGACGAAGACCAATCGAAGATCGGTGGAATCACCCGGTTTAATCAGGGTATCCTTAATGGACGCGGTGGTACAATCGCAGTTCGGCTCCAGTTTAGTAATATGTAGGGTTTCATTCCCGCCATTCTTTATTTTATAGATATGGATGATGCGGAAATCGGACGGAACGGAGCCAAAATCGAATGACCGGGAATCAACCACAAGTGACGGACCTTTGGAGACACAAAAACCGGTCAGGGCCGTTCCGCAGGAAATAACAAAAACTGTCGCCGCAATCAATACCAATGGTCGCATATTATAAAACCTCCCGGGTCTCCTTTAAAAATCCCTGTTCTTTCATCCAAATATCATTGAAGCATTTGCTTAAATAGCGTGTTCCGGAATCGGCAACAATGACAATCATGACAGCGTTATCATCAAGTTTTTCAGCCGCTTTGCGGGCGGCCCAAACAGCGCCGCCGGCGGAGCCGCCGACCGAGATACCCTCCTGGCGGGCTAAGTCGCGAGCCGTATCAAAGGCGTCGGAATCTTTTACGGTAATCACTTCATCAACGAGTTGAGGATGCAGGGCCTCGGTGACGGTATCGGATCCGATGCCTTCCACCTTATAGGCCCCGGCGTGCCCGACTTTGCGGGTCTTGATATATTCGGCAAAAATGGAACCGACCGGATCAACGGCAATGGCCATAAGCGCCGGATTTTTTTCTTTGAGAAAACGAACGGTTCCGGAAAAAGTCCCACCGGTTCCGATCCCGGCCACAAAATGGGTGATTTTTCCGTCGGTGTCTCTCCAAATTTCAGGGCCGGTCGTCATGTAATGGGCCATGACATTATCCTGATTGTGATATTGATTCATATGAAAATAGCCGTGCTTTTGGGCCATATTTATCGCCGTCATGTAGCACCCACGGGGATCTTCATGGTCAACATCGGAGGGCGTTATGATAACTTCGGCTCCATAAGAACGGATAAGATCGATTTTCTCCTTGCTTGTCTTGTCCGGCACGGTGACAATGGCCTTAAGACCCAGAACCGAAGCAACCATCGCCATCGCCACGCCGGTGTTGCCGGAGGAATTATCAATGACCGTATCGCCCTTTTGCAATTTTCCCTCTTTGACGGCTTTCTGAAGGATGTGACTGGCCATGCGGTCCTTTATGGAACCACCTGGGTTGAAAAATTCCAATTTGCCCAGAATCAGCGGCCCGCCGTGGGAACAGCCATTGCTGATTTTGACCAGGGGGGTCTGACCGATTATATCAAGAACCGATGTCGAATATTTCATTATCCTTCCTTCATTTTTTATAACATTTTACTGAATAATGGTTTCAAATTCAATAAATATATTTTATAGTTATTTGGCACTGTTCAAATCGGTTTTGACTTGACAAAAATGAGAAATAGGGACTTTATTCGAATTAAAAGCGATGGAGATACTATGAAAAGAAAAGCGTTAATCATATCGTTGATTATAACAGGAGTATTGCTTGGCTCAGGTTGTAAGAAGGATCGAGAGCAGGTTGAGAAACTGGCCCAGGAGACTCAAGAGGCGGAAGCCAAGACCAGCCAACTGGATAGCAGTCAAATGACCCCGGCCAAGGAGCAGGATTCAGCCGTCGCACAACCTCAGGAATATGTTTCCAGTCCCGAAAAGACGCCGGACGCGATTCCGGAAGCCGAAATCACGCCTGTCACAAAGGAGGCAAGTTCCAAATCTGAACCGGAGAGCGCTGAATTGCAGAAACCGGCGACTGCCATGCCGCCGCGAATTGTCGAGGGATATACGGTCCAGATCGGCTCATCGACGAGCCGATCCTATGCCGATAAATTGACCGGGCAATATGCCGAACGTGGTTATCAGGCATATGTCTCGGAAACAGATGTGGAAGGGGTTCCGCATTTTCGGATCAGGATCGGTGGTTTCGAGACAATCGCCGAAGCCAGGAAAATGGGCGAGGAACTCGCGGCCAAGTATGGGGTCAGCTTCTGGATTGATAAAAATTTGAAATGAAAAGCCACACCGAATACCATACTTTTCATACTCAGAAAAGGCGCGAATATATCAATATTACCGAGAAGGTTGATGCGGCGCTGCAAAAAAGCGGAATCCGCGAAGGGTTTGCTTTGGTGGCGGCGATGCATATTACGGCCGGGGTTTATATAAATGACGCCGAAAACGGTTTGATTGCCGATATTGATGAATGGCTCGGGAAATTGGCCCCGGAAGGAGTTGATTACCGTCATCACCGCACCGGTGAAGTCAATGGCGACGCTCATCTGAAAAATCTTCTGATAGGCCATCAAGTGTTGGTTCCGGTCACCGCAGGGCGTCTTGATTTCGGGCCGTGGCAACAGGTTTATTACGCTGAGTTTGACGGCCGTCGCAATAAAAGACTAATCATAAAAATAATCGGCGAATAGAAAATCCCGCCTAAAGGGCGGGATTTCCAAAATAATATCACTTAATCTTTTTTTAGATATTTCTCGAAGAATCGAACCATCTGCTGATAAGCCGTGATATTGTTGCTCTGCTTGGCAATACCGTGGCCTTCGTCCGGAAATATCAGGGAATCGACAACGCCGCCCTGATTGCGAATCGCTTCAATTATCTGTCTGGCTTCGCTGATTGGGACACGGGGGTCGTTGGCGCCGTGAATGACCAAAAGGGGTGATTTAATCCGCGAGGCCTTATGAATGGGGGAAATGGACGCCAGAAAAGCGGTATCGTCAAGAGGGCCGTATTCGGCTTCTCTTAAATGACGGCGATAGTCTTTGGTATTGGTTAGAAAAGAAGTGAAATTGGCGATGCCGACCTCATCCACAGCGGCGGCAAATAAATCGGGATATTCGGTAATTGCGGCCAGGACAACATAGCCGCCGTAACTGGCGCCGCGAATACCAATCATCCCTTGTCGCGTAAATTTATTTTCAATTAAATAATCAACTCCGGCTTTGATATCTTTGATGGAGTTCAGGCGGTTTTTATAGTCGTCGAGGCTTTGATACTCCCGTCCGTAACCGGAGGAACCACGGATATTGGGGGCCAAAATGCCGTAGCCGTTTTGCAACAGATATTGAAAATTGCGCTGGAAGTAGGGCCGAAACTGGCTTTCCGGGCCGCCATGAGCATGAATGATAAATGGAATGGGGCGGCCGTCATAATCGGGAGGAAGATACAAAAAAGCCGGAATTTTAAGACCATCGAATGATTTATATTTTATCAAGCGCGGGGGAAGAAAAATTTCGGGATCAATGCCGGAATATATGGAGTGGGTCATCATTTTCAATTCAGGACGCTGCCAATTCCAAAACCAGATATCTTGAGTCCGGGTGGGGCTGGTAAAAGCAAAAAGCAGATTGCCGTTGTCATTAACCACCGCCTTTGAAATCAGACCCTCCATCGGGGGGACGGGCAGAGGAGTCTGCTTTTCCATATCCTGCAGATACATTTTGGAGTATCCTTCTTCATTGGTCAGCCAAACCATAAATTTGCGGTTGTCGGACATACTTAGGGCATCGATGGTCCATCGGGAATCAAGGTCAAGGAAATCAATTTTTTTGGTCGGTATATCCAGACGAGCCCTCTTCATGATGCCGTCTTTATTGGCGTTGCTTATCAAATAAACGGTCTTATTGTCCGGCATCATTTGCGGTGAATCATACCGGGCCTCATCCTGATGGGGTGTCAGAAGGTCGGCATGACCGGTATTCAAATTAATAAGATACAGGTCGTTATTGCTGTTCGAAAAGGTGTGAAGGATCAAGAGATATTTTTCATCGGGGGAGAGACCGGCGACAAAATTGGTGCCTTGCATATCAAAAACTTTGGTTATTTTGCCGGCGGCAAGATCGTTGTAATAAATGCGGAAATCGCCGCTCTTTTCTTCATTGGAGCGGAAATAGAATCCCGTCCCATCCTTGCGCCACGTCGGGCCGCCGTACTGAACCGCGCTATTATCGGTCAATGGCCTTATTTCGCCGGTACGAGTATTAAGAAGATACAATTGCGTCTGCTCGGAGCCGCCGACTGAGGCCCCAACGACGGCCTGAGTGCCGTCATGAGACAATTCATACCAGTCGATACCATCTTGAAAAACGGTCAATTGATAGGGCCACCCATCATCGGTCAGGCGATATAACTGAGGCGCGCCGCTCATGGAACTCATGAAGAATATGGAGCCATCGGCGCCGATACCGGGGGAATTACAGGAGCCTATTTTCATAAAAGTGGCGATATCGGGGATAGCTGATGGGGAGGGGGTGGTCAGGGTATCGGAATAAAGCGGGGAAGCGGCGATTAGAATGATCAGCAAAAATATCGTTATTTTCTTTGTGGTCATTTCAGACAGTTCCTTTCCATGCTATTTTCTCAAGATACGATTGAATATAATGAAAGATGCGGCTTCGGGCATTATTAAATCGTAGGGGTATAAACAGGAGCGCCGCCGGATCGGCCCGACGGCGCTGTAAAATTCAAGAAATGGCGATCTTGGGTCGCGGTGGCGAAGCGGACTGATTATCTTCGCTCAGGCCATGATTCTCCTCTCCTTGAACACGGAGATAGAATTCACACCGGAGGCAGGAAATGCGGTTATTGCGGCATATGGCGGCCCCTTGCTGTTTCTGGTGAGCCATGACAATCCAGCAGGCGCGTCCGGCTCCGACTCCGCCGTTGACGCCGTCATATTTCATCGCCTGCGGGACGGGGCACTCTCCATGTAGATGGGAAAATATTCCTCCGGGCTCCATGCCGCAGTTGCGAAATTCCCAGCAGTTGATTTTTTCACACATGATTAGCGGCTCTCTCCTTCGACTAATCTGATGATTGGTGCAAAACGGCTGGAGGAGCGAAACTCCGCCAATTCCGTCGGCGGGGCGACCGCCTTATATTCGGCATAAATCTTCTTTAGATTTTTAATATCGTCCAGCGCCAAATAGTTGAGCATCATATACTGGTAAAGGTACGGGTCGGCGGGGTTGAGGCGATAAGCATTTTTGAAATATTTATCGGCCTGCTTATTGTTCCCCAGCTTGAATTGACTGAGGCCGCTACCGAATAGGGCCGGGTAAAAATTGCCGTCCAGTTTTAAGGCGGATTCAAAGTCAATTAAGGCGGTGCGGTAATCGCCGTTATCGACCCGGGCGCCGCCGCGTCCGACCAGAGCGATTTTACTCTGCGGGCTATAGGTCAGGGCGGATGTAAAAGCCTCGGCGGCCTTGGCGGAGTTATTGGAGAAGCGGTAGATTTCTCCGACCCGGATAAAATCATCGGCCGCTTTCTGATTATCGCCGACTTTGATACAGGCTTCGGCCCGTTTGGCGTAAGCCTCGCGCATATTGGGGGCGAGATTGAGGGCGCGGGTGTACTCCTCAATAGCCTTGGGGTAATCATGCGAAGCAAAGGAAGTATTGCCGCGGGCGAAGAAGTCGTCAGCGGTGGCGGCGGTATTGGTGGAAGCGGTCGTACGCGGTTTCAGAGCGGCCGTCACAACGGCAGTCTGGTTGGGCTCGACATTTATCACGGCGGAGTAACTTTCATAACCGGACTTATCGACTTTAACTTTATGCATCCCGGATTTGATTCGAGCATAGACATTATTTCCGGCGCCGAGAATTTTATCATCGACCGTAAGGCGGGCGTCGGCGACATCGGCCTGCAGTCTTATATTTCCGAGACCGGTCTCAGATTTAGGTGAATTCGCAACAGGCGCGGGCTCGGTTCGATTGGGAACATTCGGGACCGCATTCCGGCTGACTTGATTCGATGCGGACCGGGCCGGGGCCGGTTCGGCCATGCGGGCGACCGGTCGCGGTTCGCCAAAGGTGGTTAGGGTAATTTGTCCGGCGGTCACGGTGGCGTTGCCGCGGCCTACCAGATCGGGAGCCAATTCATAGACGACATCATAAGTGCCGGTGGGAATCAATTCAAAGCGGAAAAAGCCCTGCGCATTGGAGCGCGTGGTTTTATTAAGGGTCGGGATACTGACCCGGGCGCCTTCGAGGAACGGTTGATGATTGGTATCGAGAATCATTCCCACGATTTCACCGTCGCCGGAGACCGTCGGGCCGGTCAATTGCAGACCTACTATAATCAGAACCAGAGCCAGGATACCGGCAAATATGCCGATAGCGGCTTTGCGTCCGATTTTTTTGGGGCGGAGAAGATATTGGCGGTCATTAATGGTCAGTTCATCCCCCATATGGAGATATGCGTTACCGACCAATTGAATAAAATTGCCGTGAAAGAAAGCCACGCCCCGGGCCTTATTGGCCTTTTGCACCCCGGGTATTTGCGCCGGGTCATCGATCGGTCGAATTATCGGAGCAGGTGATTCCGATCCGGAATGCTCATGTTTGGCGGAGCCGGATTGTGATTTGCCGATTATAGGAACCGAATGCTGCTCGCGGGCTTTCTCCGAATGATCATTTGTTCCATACAGATTTTTCTGAATATTGGCAACTTCATCGGCGGAGAGTTTTCGAAATTCCGGATTATCCTTGGCAGGCACCTCGCCGGTCCTGGCCGCGACTTTATCCGTCGTGGCTTGCTCCTGATAATCGCTCACGGGGGGCGGGGGAGGGGCGGATTCGCCGATAGGGGCATAAGCGGACTTTTTCTCGGGCGACGGAGTCACATCATTGGCTTCATCATCGAGCAGGCTGGCGGTGCTTTTGATGTCAAGATCATCATCGACCGACGGCCGGGGTCGCTCTTTATTATCCATCACAACCATTTCGGGAACAGAGGGTTGGGCCGTTTCGGTGACGACAAAATCGTTGTCGTCGACATTATTTTTGGGAGGGGCGGCGGTTGGTACGGCCGATTGCCCCAGCGGGGCGCCACAGGTACGGCAGAACTGGGCCCCATCGAATTTATTTTCGGCCTGACATTTGGGACAGATTTTCAAGTTCGACTCCGTATTTTGCGGTGGAAATCTTTAATCAAATTATCGGCCTTATCCGTCATTTCTTTAGAATGATAAACCGGAGGAGATCGGACGGTTCAAAAGCCCAATGTTTTTTTTCAGTAAGGGCTTGACAGCCTGAATTCTTTACGGTATAATGGTTTAATGTATTTTTGATAATGAATTTATCGAGGAGGAATAATTCTTATGTACAGGCGCTTTAATCGCTTGTTATGCATCGCCTTATCAGCCGCCTTATTAGCCGTTTTCGCAGGATGCTCACAACCTGATGACGTGTTATCGCCGGTTTCATCGACCAAAATCATATTGACACCGGAGCGTCTGCCGACCCTTCCTCAAGGAATGATTTACGAACTCTGGTTGAAGAAGAATAACGATGATGTCATATCTCTGGGAAAATTCGGTTGGGATAGCCGGTTATATCGGTTTTACGATGCCGCCGGAAATCGGCGCGATTCGGTCTGGGAAGTTGCTTTCGACGCGCTTCAAGGCAAGAGCCTGATGATAAGTGTTGAGAATAATCCCGATCCGCAACCGAGCGTGATGGGTCCGGTCATGCTGACCGATACTCTGGTGGATCCGGCCAAACGGCCGATGAAAATGATCTATCCCAGGGATTTCTGGTCGGCAACCCTGGAATATTCTATCACGACCCCCACTGATGGCAATTCCTATACTAATCAGGGCAGTGGTATTTGGTTTAGTGCTATGGAATTTAAAGAATTGGCATGGAGTGACACTCTGAACTTCAGGCAGTTTATTGATACCAGAGGCACCGATATGTCGGGTGAATTGACGATTGATACTGTTTGGGATGAAACTCATACCAGCATAGTTAGCATTGACACGACCAATATTCAAGAATGGCGGGATAAATTGGTGGCCTTTGCCATAACGGATGAAGCGCCAGACACTAATTTCAATTATCGTTTGCCTGACGGACCTTTGGTATTAGATACTATTATGCATATTGGCAGACATTGCGATACGATCTTTCATCATCTCAACGTTGATTCTCTGGATACGGCTTTTTATACGGATACGATCAAAGAAGCCGGACGCCCCGATTCCATCATAAATCTTGCGTTGGCACCGTTCATGACTTATCAATTGACTGTGTTGACAGATACAATTCTGAGGAGAGATACTTTCGATATGTTCCTTGGTCCATATGACACAACCCTGGATTTTGCCAAAACCCTTAACCTGAATGGAACTGGGTGGCATTATAAGGGCTGGGTCGTTGCGCCAAGTATTCCGGGAACGTCCAATTTCCCCACGCTGACCAAACCTTCTTGGAACTCCGCTACTATCGATAATGTAATCAATCCGACATCGGCCGGAATGCTTACAACGGGAACATTTACAAGTTTTGAAGGACGCGACAATGGAAATCCATATTCGCTGAATCTTCGGGTGCCTCCGTACCCCGGTGAAGATTTTCTGGTTAATCTTCCGCCCGGACTCGGTCCAAGAGGAGTCTATTTAGCCGACTCTGAAAATCCGACAAGCAGTACCGGAACGGTATTTATTAGTCTTGAGCCGGATAATTATGACAGCGACTCGACAAATTTCCCATTGATTCTTTTCACATCGCAGGGTCGTATTCCATCTTATTCAACAGCAACCGTAGAGCAAGATCTCAACTTAGTAATTTATGATATATATTTTCAATTTCCCATGAAGAATTGGGCAAGTTCGGTAAATGGAAATACGGCAGGTATGCCGGCCGTACATGTGGGTTTGATTCGGCAGTAGATTATAAAGCGGTTTTTAATAAGCAAAAAGGGCCGAGATTCCTCGGCCCTTTTGTTTTATTTGCGTAAAATTAGATAGTATATTTAGCGGTAATAACTGCCCGGGAACGGGAAATTCGACAATTATTGTTACAAATCAACATCTCCATTTCTATTGATTTCCCGGCCAAAATTCTTAACTTAAGCTGACCTTATTTTGAGCGTAA
>CALMKK010000200.1 GCA_937867135.1 uncultured candidate division Zixibacteria bacterium | reverse complement strand
GGTTTTATCGGCTACATCAACCACCCGGAGCGACCCCAGTTGCTCATTATCGACTTGCACCTGTCCATTTTCGGCGATCGCAACCTCGCCCTCGCCGACACTGATCGGGCCGCCGTCGCCGAGCAGGCGATTACCGTTCGGATCCACCAGATATCCGTCGGGGCCCACCGTGAAGGAACCGGCGCGGGTCAATACGGCATTGCCATCGGCTTTTTCGGCGACAAAAAATCCGGAACCCTCCAGAGCCAGATCGAGAGGATTATCGGTCTTATCTAACGACCCCTGATCGTAGTCGGTATAGACTTGATCAATCATCGGTGTTTCCCAATCCGATTTTCGGGGAATCTGTTTGGCCTGGGCGCGGGATAGTTCTTTCGTGAAGACCATATCCCGTTTGAAACCGGGAGCCGAGGCATTAGCCAGATTATTGGCCGTAATTTCCTGTTCTTTTATGCGGGGCAACATGCCGGACGCAGAGCGATATAAACCTTTTATCATAAATGGTATTTCTCCGGCAATACTTTAAGCAAGGCCTATGCCGCACTTCAATGGCGGCTAAAACGACAATTGTAACTGCTTAATGGATAATGGGATATGTTGGATAAATAATTCTGTTGATTAAGCTTTGGGCGATTCAATCGGGCTGAATTTGGGAAAATAATTCCTCTTGATTCGATACCCCTTTCCTATTTTTGAATGTCAGGGTTGGAAAAGTGCACGCCGATAATTTTGAAAGCGTTTTTTCATTGTCAAGTCGCCAAATGTAAAATATGCAATAGGATTCACAATTATAAATCATCATAATTTCCGCTTGTGGCTTGGCCTGTCGGCCATTATATTGTTGTTGTTGGAGTTACTACTTCGCTAAAGACTTCCGTTACGGCTCGCCAAAATTTTTGCGGATTTGCATTACTTTTGCTCTAATGGCAGACGCACTTAATATGGGAAATATAATTATGAAAAGATTTGCCGCTCTCTTGATATTTTGCCTGGTCTTTGCTTCCCTGGCCTTTGCCGACCCGGGCATTCCCGATACCCTTAGGATAGATTCCGTTTCGGCTTATCTCGGGGGCACGGCGGTTCTTCCAGTTTACTTTTTCAATGATGAGCCGCTCAGCGGATTGGAACTGGTTTTGCGTCATGATTCCGAATTGATTGTACTCGATTCATTTTCTCTGGCGGACGGACGATTGAGTTATATTCCAGCGGGCGACTTGATTTTGCGTACCAGTGGCAGTCTGTTTGACCTGGTCGTTCCTGACAACACCGGATTCATTCCCACCGGAAACGGCCTGCTATGCAAACTCTTTTTTACCGTGAGTCGTTCTGCGGCCGGATATACCTTTGTCATTGATACCGCCTTCTGGCCCCCGGTATCAAGGACCCTGTTCTCGGATGCCGAGGCCAACTCGATTGATCCCAAAATTGTCAAGGGGTATATATCCGTCTCCGAGCCCCCGCCGAGCAATGATTCCATTTGGGTCGATACCGTCACCGCCCGGACCGGCAAAACGGTTGCCGTTAATGTCAATGGCTATAACACCGAAGATATTTCAAAAATTGATCTGGCGTTGGTTTATTCATCCAATAGTCTTATTTATGATTCAGTATCATACGCCGATACCCGCGGCGTTCTGGCTTCCAGTCGGACGATCAGTCAGAATCCGGGTGAACGTCAATTATTGATCACTCTTTCCTTTTCCACGACTTCACTTCCTCCCGGCACCGGCCCTTTGGCGACCATCGTATTTCGTGTAGCCGACAGCGCACCTGAAGAGAAAGTTGTGATCGACTCCGCCAGCTTTCTTAATACCATTCCCCTGGAATTTACGACGGGAGGCGGTTTGACCTTTGCTCCGTATTTCAGAGCAGGATATGTCGACATCAAGTTGGGTACCGATGTTAATGACAGAAAGAACGTCGTTCTGCCGACCAAATATGCTTTGGCCCAGAATTACCCCAATCCTTTTAACCCCTCGACATTAATTAAATTCGACCTGCCCAAAGCCTCGGAAGTCAAACTGGAAGTTTTTAATATATTGGGACAGAAGATCAGAACTTTAATCAACCGGGAAATGACCGCCGGTTCGTACGATATAACATTTGACGGAAAAGGAGATGACAAGGAGCAACTCGGCTCGGGTGTTTATTTCTATCGCCTGAGGGCGGGAGATTTCGAGCAAAGCCGAAGCATGATGCTGCTCAAATGAGACCTTTTTGCAGAACTAAAATCTATCATCCAGAAGGCTCGCGGTGCTCCCGCGAGCCTTTTTTATAATTATAAAGATTGGAAGCTAATTCGTCTTGATCCTTCTGCAGAATCAATTCCATTTCTTTAAAATGCGCCGCCTGTTTTTTCTCTTTCAATTTCTCATATATTTTCTTCTGCCGGGTGGCTTCCACCAGATCCTGCCGTTTCTTTTCCCGTTCGGCCCGATACGCTTTTAGAACTTCTTTCCCCGCTATTTCATTTTTCTTCAGAGTTAAATAGTACCGGGAATAACCGGAAAGCATCTGAGGATTGACCGGCCCTTCAAGAAATTTCCTTTGTTCTTTTTGTGTTTGATGGCGGCGGGCGTCCAGATTTTCAAGCATCGTCTCCTGATTCATCACTCTCTGGGAGGCCTGAGCCAGGAACTTCTGCCTTTCTTTCTCGTGATGAATTTTAATTTGCAGGACTCTTTCGAGACGAAAGCGGAACTTTTTCATTGGTATCAGCCTGTGGTTTCTCTTCGGTCATTATTGCGGCTAATTGTTTCAACGCCTGATCGAAATCGGATTGTTCCTCAATTTTCTGGGAGAAAAATTTATTGATTTCACCTATTTTCGAAATAGCATAATCAATATCGGCCGATGATCCTTTGACATAGGCGCCGATATTTATTAAATCCTCCGCTTCGCGGTAAATCGCCACAATCCTGCGGACCTTGGCGGCCAGAGCTTGATGTTCCGGCGTTGTCACATCGATCATCAGCCGGCTTATCGAATCGAGAATATCCACGGCCGGATATTGATTCAGAGACGCCAGCTTTCGCGACAGTCCGACATGACCGTCCAGTATCGATCGCACGGCGTCCGATATCGGCTCATTGAAATCATCCCCCTCCACCAAAACCGTATATAATCCGGTGATAGAACCTTTATCATTATTCCCGGCCCGTTCCAGCAATTTCGGAAGCGAAGCAAAGACCGATGGGGTATATCCTTTCGTCGCCGGCGGCTCCCCGACGGCCAGACCAATCTCGCGCTGGGCGATAGCGATTCGTGTGACCGAATCCATCAGTAACATTACGTTCTTTCCTTTATCGCGGAAATATTCGGCTATGGCGGTGGCCAGATGCGCCCCTTTAATTCTTATAAGCGCCGGCTGATCTGAGGTAACCGCCACCACGACCGATCGCTTCAGCCCCTCCGTTCCCAGATCCTTTTCAATGAATTCGCGAACCTCCCGCCCCCGTTCTCCCACCAGAGCGATGACATTAACATCGGCCGACGACCCCCGCGCCATCATGCCCATCAGGACCGATTTGCCTACTCCCGAACCGGCAAAGATACCCATTCTTTGTCCCTGCCCGCAGGATGCCATAATATCGATTATTTTTATTCCCGTCCTGATAGCCTGCGTAATCCGTTTTCTCTTAAGCGCCGGAATCGGCTGACTCTCCACTAACCGATACTGGCTGCATAAGAGCGGACCGAGATTATCAATCGGCTGTCCCAGTCCGCCCAGCACCCGTCCGATTAATTCCTCGCCGACTGCGACCCGCAGTTGCTCCCCCGTGGAGATGACTATTGAACCCGGCGTTATACCGGAGATTGGGCCGAGCGGCATCAGTAATATACGGTTATCCCGAAAGCCAACCACTTCGGCTCTTATCTTGTTGCCGCTTTCAGGATTCTCAATCTGGCACAGGTCGCCCACCGATACGGCCGGGCCGATTGATTCGACCACCAGGCCGATTACCTGGACCACCCGTCCCGATTGTTTAATTGTACTGGTGCGTTCGATGCGATCGGAGTACAAATGATAGGGAACCGCTTTCAAGTCTCCCCCTCGACCTCACTCATGGCTTCCGCTACTATCTCCATCTGAGTATCCACTCGAGCATCAACATCGCCGGTCGGCGTCTCAATGAAACATCCTCCGTACCGAACCCGGCTATCCGCCTCAATAATTATGTCTTTTATGGCCGTGGAATCGCCTTTAAACCGCTCTATTTGTTGCTCAATCATCGGCAAGTGATCGGGATGGACCTTGATTCGTATTTTTGATTTATCGACCAGTTTGTTAATCGTCCCATTGATGATTCCGGCCGTTATATCGGGATCGATTCGCGCCGCCTCAAAAGTGATTTTTCGGGCAATTTTTAATACCAATTCGAGAATTTTGATCTTGGCCTCGTTATAGAGTATTTCTCTCTGCTTGATCGCATCCTGAATGACCCGGGCAAAATTGTCGATTACCTTCTGCGCCTCGGAATGTCCTCTGGCAATGCCATGCTTCATCCCTTCGTCATAGCCGCGTTGATACTCCGCCTGTTTATCTTTTTCGAGTCGCGATTCTATTTTGATTATTTCTTGAATCGGGATTAATTTTCGGCCTTCAATGGAAGTGATTACGCTGATGTCGGCGAATTTGGCCGCCATTTGCCCCTCGGCCCGACGGTCCGCTTCCAGGTCGACCCGAAATTCGCCAATTATTACCTTATCGGTGAGAATCGGGCGATGCAGCAATTTAGACAATTATATCCTCCTTGCCGCCGCGACCCGAAATAACTATTTGCCCGTCTTCCTCAAGCTTCCGCACGGCCTCCACGACTCTCTGCTGAGAGGCCTCAACGTCGGAGAGACGCATCGGCCCCATAAACTCCATTTCCTCTTTAATCATCACCGCCACGCGCTCCGATACGTTAGCGTAAATCTTGCTCTTAACTTCCTCCGAGGCGGCCTTCAGTGCCACCGAAAGATCCTTTGTCTCCACTTCCTTGAGAAGGCGCTGAATGGAGCGATCATCGAGAAGGATTAGATCATCAAAGACAAACATCATGTTTTTTATTTCAGCCGCCAGATCGGCATTTTCCGCTTCCAGCGATTGCAGGATATTTTTTTCCGCGGCACTCTCGATCAAATTGAGAATTTCCGCCATGGTTTTGGCGCCGCCCGAAACGGATAAATCCCCTTCGGCGGAGGCCTGGAAATGAGCTTCCAGAGTTGCCTCAATCTCTTTGAGAATATCGGGCGATATTTTTTCCATAGTGGCGATGCGAAGCGCCACCTCGGCCTGCAATTCCGCCGGCAATTCCGATAAAACCGCCGCGGCCTGCTGCGGTGTCAATTGCGACAATATCAGAGCAATAGTCTGAGGATGCTCATTTTGAATAAAGCCGATCAGTTGCCGGGAATCGATATTTTTAAGCAGATTGAATCCCGAGGTCCGGAACGATGATTCCAGACGCGAGAGTATTTCATCGGCTTTCGAATTGCCCACCGCTTTTTCCAAAATTTCACGGGCAAAATCGACGCCGCCCTGAGAGATGTATTGCCGGGCCATAAAGATCTGGTAGCACTCATTAATGACTTTTTCTTCGACCACGGGGGGCACATCACGCAGGTTTGCAATCTCGACGGTAAGTCTTTCTATTTCACTTTCCGACATTCCTTTTAAAACCTGGGCCGAGACTTCGGTTCCGAAGGCTACCAGCGCTATGGCCGCTTTTTGGGTCGGGCTTAGATCTTCGAAATTCATATCTTTCACCCTTATTCAATCATCATGGTTTTAATGACCTTGGCAATTTCTTCCGGCCGTCCCTTGGCCGCTACCTGCATCTGATCCACCAGTTTCGGCTTGCGATTCTCCGGCATCAGCGGCGGCAATTCCTCATCCCCTTCATTCGACATCTGATATCCCGGCATATTCGAGGCCGATGTTCTCGGCGCCGGCGCCGGCATTATTTTGCCCAGCGATGCAAAAAACGTTTTCAATTTCTTTCTTATGTATAGAAGCGCCAGCAATGCCGCGATTACCAGAATTACCTTTTTCCCGACATCAAAGTAAAACTCCTGCTGCACGATTTTATCCAATTTATCTTGTTCAAATTCAATTGAGGTTCGGTCAAACGGCAAATTGACAACTTCGATCTGGTCGTTCCGCTGCGTATCGTAACCGACGGCATTCTTGATTATGGCCGTTATCCGGTCAATTTCTTCCTGCGAACGCGGCTCATAGACTTCCTGGGCCTCAGTCCCGACACCGCCAGCTCCCTTTTTGTGGACGCCGTCAAGGAGAACGGCAATCGAAAGTCTTTTGACATTTCCGATCGAGTTGATTATATGCTCGACGGTTTTATTGATTTCATAATTGGTCACCGCGGTTTCCGTCTTATTATCGTCTCTGGTTTCGGCGGCCTGCTCCTGTTTATCGGTGGCTGTTTTCGTGGAATTGGTCGTCTCCTGACTTCTTATGACGGCCGAATTGGGGTCATACAACTCATTGGTCTTTTCCACTTGCTGAAAATCGAGTTCCGCCGTCACCCTCACCACCGATTTCCCGTCTCCGATTACGCCGTCCAGCATCGATTGCGCCTTATGCTCCAGGTACTGCTCCACATTCTGCCGTACCTCCAATTGCGAGGAACTCAATCCGGCCAGAGGATCGGAGGCCGTCGCCGACGACAGCAAATTGCCGTCATAATCCAGGATCGATATATTTTCCGGTTTTAAGCCTTCGACCGATGATGATACCAGATGGGTAATTCCGGCCATTTGCGATTTGGCCAGTCCGCCGTTGTGACGCAATTTCAGGACGACCGACGCGGTGGCTTCCTTTTGATCTTCTTTAAAGAGCCGGTCTTTCGGCATGACAATATGCACCCGGGCCGCCTCCACCCCGGAAAGTTGCATGATAGTCTTCATCAACTCCCCTTCCAGCGCCCGACGGAAATTCAGATTCTGAAGAAATTCGGTCATGCCGAGGTTGGATTTGTCAAAAATGGCATATCCGATATTCCCCGATTTGGGCAGTCCCTGGGAGGCCAGATTGATTCTGATTTTGTACACATCCCCCGACGGCACCATGATAGTCGAGCCGTTATCGGTCAATTTGTACGGGACATTCTGCTCGGTCAATTGATTGACCACATCGCCGGCTTCGGCCGATTCGAGATTGGAATATAGCACAGCGTAGTTGACGCTTTTCACCCAATTGGCGACAACGACACCGCCGACTATAAATCCGGCCACGACCGCGATTAAAAGCATGGCTTGACTCGGCGACATCGCTTTGGCCGAGGTAGAGAGATTTTTGAACAACTGTTTGAAGTATTCCATTTCAAGTCCTATTTATGGGAGCCTGCCGATCCCATGGCAGACCGCAAATAAATCAATATAATTTCCTTACATAGGCATTCGAACCAGAGTCTGATAAGCATCCACCAGTTTATTGCGAATTTCAAGAAGAAGGTCCATGGAAATCCCCGCTTCTTCGACCGCTATCATCACCTGGTGCAGATCCGCAGCTTCTCCGGTGGCGGCCAATTGCTGCGCCCGAGCCGCCTCCGTCTGCAGATTGTTCACGGAATTCAGCATCTTGCCGAACATTTCCGTGAAGTTGGCGCCGCCTTCCTCTCCGGCAATCGAACCGCTTTTTTCAAGCCCTTTTTGAAGACCCGGAACCAGCCGGGTCACTTGACCGATTACGTTACTCATAATTTTATATCGACTATGCTGCCCAGGCGCGGTTTATCGACGGTCCCGCTCTTTTCGTAAGAACGTCCTTCGGCCCCGCGGAATTTTTCAAATATCATTTCCAGCGCCTGCCTTTCTTCCGGGGACAACATATCCGCAAAACTTCCGTTTTTTAAATTGACCGACAATTTGGAGCCGGGGGCTTTATCTTGAACCGGAATCTGCACTTTGTCGCCTTGTTCGGCTCTGTTGTCGGTGCTGACCGGCTTCCGATTTATCTGATTTTCGCCGGTGATATTCCGATACGCATCAATTCCTGTCGCATTAATCTTCATCTCTCACCAACCTCCTATATATTGAGAGCATTTTTTGCCATCTCTTTGGCCGATAGAATAGCCGTCGTATTGGCCTCGTAGCCGCGCGAGGCCGCAATCATATCGACCATTTCATTTACTATTTCGACATCCGGCATTTTCACGAAGCCCTTTTCGTCGGCATCGGGATGACTTGGATCATATACCAGACGGAAACTCGAGGCCGGATCTTCCACCTGCTGTCCTTCCACTTTTGAAACTTCTACGTCTTCTTTGGAAATAACGGGGCTTCCCGGCAAATGCCTGGAATCGGTCATGGCCAGTTTGGTTTTCAAATCATTCATCACATTGCGAAACGGAACTTCTTCTTCCGATGCCGACACCATGACTCTTTTGCGGCGGTATGGCCCGCCTTTTTCGGTCCTTGTCGTTTCCGCGTTGGCGATATTTTCGGCCACGACATCCATCTTTTTGCGCTGAAGCGAAAGCCCGGTCGCCGAAATTTCTATGGAACTGAATATTCCTGACACAATTTCACCTATTTGCTTTTTATAGCCGTCCGCAATCCTTCAAATTTCTTTTGGAGCAGAGTCGCACCGATGCTGTAATAGATCTGGTTTGTGGCTAGACCGGCCATCTCCTTGTCGGCGTCGACATTATTTATGCCGTTGCCGTCTTTGGAACGATTGACGATTACCTTCGGCTCCTCATCCCGATTCTGCCCCAGGGGAATATGGGCCGGATCGGTCACCGCTCCTTGAATATGCCTTCTGTTGTCAACCGCCTTCTTCAGTTCACCCTCGAAATCAATGTCCTTGCTCTCATATCCCGGCGTCGAGACATTGGCAATATTACTGGATATCAGTTTATGTCGCACAGACGCCATATCCAGAAACTTCTGCATCAGCGGAATCCCGCTTTTTTCGAAAACTGCTTTTTTTAATAAATCAGACATACCATTATCCGCTTCCCGATAAAGCAAGGCCGATGCCAAAAAATGTGATTGGCGCAACATCAAGTAAAACAATAAGATATATTAAGGCAGAATCGCAGAATTATAATTGAACAAGGTAATTAATACCGATCTGATAAGAAAATATTTCCCGAGATTTATGGAGTATAGTATGATGAGCCCGGTTCATTCTGGGTCATTTCCATCGTCATGACGACAATATCAACCCGTCGATTGCGAGCCCGATTTTCATCACTGTTATTGGGCGATATCGGGCGATATTCGCCATAACCGAGCGCCGATATGCCGGTAGGACTTATATCATGATTATCCGTTAAGTATCGGACCACCTCGGTGGCCCGCGCCGATGAAAGCTCCCAATTCGACGGAAACCGCGAGGTCTTAATCGGTTTATTGTCGGTATGTCCTTCGATCCGGATATGATTAGGCATCCCTTTTATGCTTTGAGCCACCAAATCAAGCATGGCCAGAGCCTTGGGCTCCAATATCGCGGAACCTTCCCGAAATAAAGCCGACTCCATAATATGAATGACCAACCCTCTTTCCGTATTCTCAATATTGATTTGCTTGCCGTAACCGTTCCTGTTGAGATTCTTCTGGACCTCTTCGCCGAGCGTTTTAAGATTGCCGATTTGCAGAACACCGGAACCGGGGACGACGCCCGGTTGATCTCCTTTTCTAATGACCATCGTACCGCCCTTGAGAGCGCCCGATAGAGCTTCCGCCATCCGGCCGAACTTCTTGGCGTCAACTTTCGACATCGAATACATAACGATGAAAAAGGCCAGAAGCAAGGTAATCAGATCGGCATAAGTAAGGAGCCAGCGTTCCAGATTTTCGTGATCGTCGGCTTTCTTGCGGCGAGCCATGACGGACTATACCTCGGCTCCGCGCAACCTCGGAGCAATGAAAGATAAAAGCTTGGTGCGGACAACTCGCGGATTATCGCCCGATTGAATGGAAATGACCCCTTCCATGATTAAATCAAGGGTGGCCAATTCCTCTTCATGACGCATTTTCAGTTTATCACTAATCGGCAAATAACAAAGATTGGCCAGAGCCACGCCCCAGAGCGTCGCGATGAAGGCTCCGGCAATTGCTTCGGCCATGCGGTCCGCCTCGCCGGTATTACTCAATGTATGAATCAGTCCCAAAACCGTTCCAATGATGCCCAGGGTCGGCGAAAATCCGCCGAGTTTCTGAAAAAATAAAATACCGCGTTTGTGGCGATCTTCGATATAGGCGATTTCCGTTTCCAGAATGGTCTTAAGCACCGTTATCTCCGTTCCGTCTATAACAAGCTGTATCGCCTTTCGGAAGAACGGGTCGCGGATCCCCCTGAGATTTTCTTCCAGGCCGAGAATCCCTTCGCGACGGGCTTTCTCCGACATCGTCACTATGGTGTCAATCGTACGAAGCGGATTGACCGGCGGCGCCAGAAAGGCCAATCGAAGATATTTCGGGATATTCAGGATGGTTTTAAAGGAAGTTGTCACGATTGAGGCGCCGATAGTTCCGCCAATGACAAGAAGCATTGCCGGCGGCTGGACGATCATGCTCATCTGGCCGCCTTCCATTATAAAAGAAATAAGAACCGCCCCAATTCCTAAAAACAAACCGCCTATGGTTGCAATATCCATATAATTCCCAGTATGCGGGCCAAATCGCCATCACCATATGTTTAAAATGGCTGTTCCAGCCCAATCAATGGAGATATCGGCATTTATATCGGATTATGAACCGCCCAGCGGAAAAAAATGCGTAATTTTTGATCAGTCGTTGTCTTGAACTTCTATATTATATTCGGCCAGCTTGTTGCGAATTGTCCGCGGCGTTATATCCAGAGCCTCGGCCGCTTTGGTTTTATTGCCGTCGAACCGCTGTAACGCTTTCAGAATTAAAAATTTCTCTCCTTCAGCCAGCGTCATATCCTTACTCAAACCGGCCGCATCGGCCAACTTCCCCAAAACCAATTCCTTGGGAAAATCCTGCTGTGAAAGAACCGTTCCCCGCGATGTCACCACCGCCCGCTCAATATAATTCTCCAACTCCCGGACATTTCCCGGCCAATGATATTTCATAAACAGACTCAGAACATTGTCTTCAATACCGCTGACTCTCTTATTATTATCGTTGTTGCATTTTTCGACGAAATGATTAATCAGCAGCGGAATATCTTCCAGTCGCTCTCTTAACGGAATGATATGAATGGGGATGACATTCAGACGGTAATACAGGTCTTCCCGAAATTTTTTCTCTTCGATGGCCTTTTTTAAATCGCGATTCGAGGTCGCAATAATGCGAACATCGACTTCAATCGATGTCCCCGAGCCGATACGTTCAAATTCCCGTTCCTGCAGGACACGCAATAGCTTCGACTGCAGTCCGATCGGCATTTCCGTAATTTCATCCAAAAGCAGGGTTCCCGTATGTGCCAGCTCAAAGCGACCCTTATGTTGACGAACCGCACCGGTAAACGAACCTTTTTCATATCCAAAAAGCTCCGCTTCCACCAGATTCTCCGGCAGGGCGGCGCAATTCAACTTAATAAACGGTTTTTCCCGCCGCGATGACGTGTAATGGATGGCCCGCGCCACCAACTCTTTTCCTGTCCCCGACTCACCGGTGATTAAAACCGTAGAACGGGCGTCAGCCGTCGTCTGAATCAATTCAAAAATCTGCTTCATCTTATTTGATTTGCCGATGATATTCTGATAGCGGTCGGCCAAATCTTGCCGCAACATTTGATTTTCCCGGCGTAAGCGAATTACTTCCGCCACTCTCTCCACCAGCATTTCGATGGCATCGGGCGATATCGGCTTTAAAAGATAATCATACGCGCCCGATTTCATGGCGTTCACCGCCGTCTCCACCGTGCCGAACGCCGTAATCATGATTATGACCAGTTCCGGATGCGATTCTTTCACTCTTTTAAGAAGGGTCAACCCATCCATTCCCTTCATTTTTATATCGGAAATCAGAATATCAAATTCCTTGTTCTCAATCCGTTCCAGGGCCTCCTCAGCCGACATTACGGACTCCACCGCATAGTTGCTGCGGGTCAGAGTCTCGGTGAGAAATTCATTCACCAGTTTGTCATCATCGACGACTAAGACATTCAATTTCATAACTATTACCTCGGAACGCCGTTATGGGCCGGAAGCAAGATCAAAAATTTTGTACCTTGCCCTGTCTTCGATTCCGCCCGTATTTCGCCGCCATGCCCCTGTATTATTTTCCACGCTATCGAAAGTCCCAGACCGGTTCCATTTTGCTTGGTGGAATAAAAGGGCGAAAATATCTTATCCATATCCGTTTCCGCAATTCCGGGGCCGTCATCCATTACATCGATTCTCGCCAGAAGCGCCGTTTCCCCCAAATCCGATATTTCCGGGAATTGATTCCGGGCCTCGTTATTCGAAACCGCAGTCAGGCGGATCGTCACTTTCGATTTTTCGCTCGCTTCAAGTCCGTTTTTTATCAAATTATATAAGGCTTGACGAAAAAGATGCGGATCCAGTTCCGTCGACACCCCCTTGGCATCGGACAAATTCCACTCTAAGCGATGATGCAGACACTCCGCGCCGTATTCATCCATATAATCAGCCAAAATTTCCCGGAGATATTCGGCCAATTCGACCTCGCTTTTATGAACCTCTTCGTTGCGTGCGAAATCCAGGAGTGTTTCAATGGTTCTATTGATATTCGCAACACCGGCGACCACTTTGTCCGCCATCGCCTTTTTGTTCGGATCATGGGCTAGATCGCGGGCCAGAAGTGCCGCAAAGCCGCCTATTCCCCCCAACGGATTGCGTATTTCATGGGCAATGGAAGCCGCCATTTCTCCCAAAGAAGCCAGGACCTTCATTCGCGATAGTTGCTCTTCCATATTTTTAAGGCGGGTAACGTCATGAAATAATTCTACGGCGCCGATCACTTCGCCGTCACGATTGGTTAGCGGCGAAGTCGAAACCGCCAGCGTCCGCTTGCGCCCATCCAGACTTATGATAGTTTTTTCCGATTCATCGATATTGCGCCCCGAATGCAGAGTCTCCAGAGCCGAATTTCCCGCCCCGTCGATGGCCTGCATCAACCCGTCATAATCCGTCACGGGAGGCATCCCCGGCTGTTCGTGAAGGCCAAGAATTTTCCTGGCCGCCGGATTGAGATTGGTTATTCGGCCGCTTTTATCGACTGCAATCACCCCGGAAGTTATGGCGTTGAGTATATTGTCCAGCAATTCCGATACCGCTTGATTTTCCGACGCAACTGCCTGCAGAGTTCGATTGACCGCCTGCAATTCCTCACCCTGACGAGTATATGTTTCCTTTAATGTGAGATATTGGCGCTGTATTTTATTGACTATTTTGCTGAAGGACGAGTACGTTTCGGTGAACTGGCTGATTTCCTCGGCCATTTTCAAATCAATTACGTCGCTATCATCCATGACAATTCTCCCCAACCGTTATTTCGTCAAATTATCAAAATCATCACGATTGGCAACAAAAAACTGATTGGTGAAATAATATTCAATAAGACTAAATCGGCGGGCCACCCGGTCCGACCGGAAATTAAAGCGGGACTTTTTCGGAGCGAGGCGTCGAAGTTTCCGTCTGGCGCTTTTCGACCAGCGACTCGATCATTTTATACAATTTATTGATATTGAAGGGTTTTACGAAATAGTCTTCCACTTTCAGTCGAATTCCCTCCACGGCATTCTCCACGCTGGGAAAAGCGGTCATCAGGACCACCGGCAGTAAGGGGTAAATATCGCGGATTTTGGCCGCCAGCGAAAGGCCGTCCATGTCCGACATTTTTATATCAATCAAGGCCACGTCGTAGGAGCGGCTACGCAACGTCTCCAGACATTTGTCCGCCGACTCATATACCGAAACCTGCCAATTTCTCTCCGAGAAAAAATCATAAAGCAGATCCCGTATCAGCAATTCATCATCGATTATTACAATACTTCTTTTATTCATCTCTATCTCTCCCAAAATACCGGTCGGACGTAATTCACGGCTCCTAATTGGGAACCGCGGCCTGGTAGGAATGCATCGCTTCCTCCTCGGACGGAAAGATCTCAAAAATGTGGGACAACTGCGTGATATCAAATATCTCCCGCACATAGTCGGCCATATCGGAAAGGGTCAAACGTCCCCGGTGAATCCGCACTTCCTTCATAATGGAGACCAATGCCCCGAGACCGGAACTGTTGACAAATTCGACATTTTTGAGATTCAGGTGAATGGACGTTTTGCCCGAAACCAATACGCTTTTCACTTCTTCCTTCAGCTGATTGCCGCTATTTAAATCCATTCGCCCGGTAAGACTGATTATAATTACATTCCCCGCATCTGTTCTCTGGATATCCATTTTACCCTCCAAATCGGATTTCTTATTTTCTTTTTCTCCGTCATTGTTTCGCAGGAACCGCATTGATATGATCATCCCGCCATTTTGTTCCTCGCGATAAAACCGTATATCGTCGGCCATACTGCGCATCAAACCAACCCCGCGCCCCCCCTCAGACAGCAGCTCAGGGGTATCCCGGCCCGGCGCCGCGGCATTAAATCCCTCTCCTTCATCAATTATATCGGCATTGATTTCCTTATCATTAACCGTCAATCTAATCTCTATCGATTTATCGGGATTAAGGTTATTCCCGTGGATCAGGGCGTTGGTGAAAGCTTCGGAAATGGCCACCATAATACTATTGATTCGCCTCCGACCCATGCCGGTATTAATCAGGATATTTTTGACATCTTCATACATCCGCCCCTCGGATTCCATAATCGACTTATATCTGAATTGGAATTTTTTCATGCTCCCTCCGGAATAATCCTGATTTCCAGAAGAGTAAAATCGTCGAAGGTGTCCTCATTCGCCCCTTCCCGAAAGCGATCTATCCATTCCTTGACACGGGCGCAGAACCGATTGGACGGCAATCCCTTCTCCATTAAAAACACCTCTTTAACCCGATTTAAACCAAAGAGATTATTGCGGTTGTCGGCCGCCTCGGTCAAACCATCGGTAAAGGCAAAAAGGGAGTCTCCGGGCCTGATATCCGTCTCTCCTTCGATATATTTAACTCCGGGAAACTGCCCCACAAAGGTTCCCCCCAATTTGAGCTCGCGAACCTCCCGTTTGTCGGCATCCCAGAATAACGGGGGCAGATGACCGGCGTTGCAGAAAATGATTTTATTCTTATCCAAATCAAAATGGGCGATAAAAAGCGTCACGAACATATCACGATTTTTTATAACTCTATCACACAGGATGTCGTTAAGATTGCTCATTAATTGCGACGGCTTAATATCCGGCGACCAGGCCACCTGGGATCTGATAATCGCGGCCGTCGCCGACATCACCATTGCGGCCGGTATTCCCTTATTGGAAACATCGCCAATGACCATAAAAAATTCCGATTCATTCACCTTGAGAATATCATAATAATCCCCCCCTACCTCGCGCGCCGGGCAATATATTGTCCCGAGATCGATCCCTTTTATTTTTATCTCGCTGTCGGGGAGAATCGTCTCCTGAACCTGCCTGGCGACTTCCAATTCCTGTTGAATTTTTTGCCGTTCCAGTGATTCTTTTAATAGAAGGGAATTCTCAATTGCCACCGCGGCATAATTGACCAGAATTTCCAGGTTCTCTTTGTCTTCTTCGGCAAATACGGCGCCGGTTGTTTTATTAATAATCACTATAACACCATGACAACGGGCCCGGGCTTTTATCGGCAGGGCCACTATGGAGTTGATAGTCGCCCCGAATTCCGGAACTTTTTCAAATGAATCCGACACGATGGCGGTCTGGTGATGAAAGCAATATCCGGCGATATCTTCGCCATCACGGTATAGAATACTCCTCGTCAAAGTATCATCGACCCCCCAATTGATTTTTGTCACCAGTTCCCCCGCCTCACTCAATTGAATAAGGCCGACCTCCCCTTCCACCGTTCGAATCGCCATTTCCATTACGACCGAAAGTATTGTCTCAATATCCAAAATGGATGTAATCAGGGCGCCCATCGTAGCCAGATCGCGAAGTTTAAGACGAGTCTCTTGAAGACGATTCTCTAATTCATAAATCTGATTTGCCGAGGAACCGGTGTCAATCTCCATAGCCATATAATCGGCATGCAGGTCGGCAACTTGATAACTTCTCTTAAGTCTCGCGAATTGGGCAAAATCTCTTGAAGACTTTCATCTCAATCCATAGGTAATTTCTTGCCGGGTCCAATGACACAGGTTGCACTATCCGATTGGAAATTGGCCTTGATTAGTATTTTCTTTTCTATTGATGATATGATAATTGTCGCGGCCGGCTCATTCGGCCTCTTTCCCGGCCGGCAAAATCGAAGTTTTTCCCGATCCAACCATGCCGGCACTCTTTGGAATCGACACTCTCCCAGCAGGCAACCGCCCTTAAATTTAAAGGGGCAGGCCGGATTTGATGACGAATTAAAGCGAAATCGCCGGCTTCCCTTCCTATGCAGTCCCTTTCAACTATCCGACTTGTCTGCATAAGATATGAGCATTTTATTTCACTACCCTGCATTTTAAATACCTAAATTTGCTCATAATTGGCAAGGTTTGATTCCAATTGGGCTGTCTTTAGAAAGCGACAGCGGCTATTCCGTCGCAGTAATCAATTGTTAAATAATAACTTGCGAGCCAAGGGGAGTCTTTGCTTAACTTGGCCACCTTAACTGTTTATGGGGCATAGAATTTGCCTCAATATTATCGTGGTAAGATAAACTTATGCGATTGTGAGAATGTTATGAAAAAGAGCTTGGTCCTTTGTGGTTTGTTTTTGGTGATTATGGCCGGCTCGATTGGCGCCTTGCCGTATAATCAAATTTCCATCCCTTCGAGTCAGTATAATTCCAGCAACGGCGCCAGCCATTTGGGGAATTATTATCACTTCGACGATGGACAGGCGCCCACGACAATGCGGCAGGTGTGCTACCCGACAAATCCCGAAAATAATCCGCGCCAGATTCCGACAGAAACCCGAAATGTGGTTCCCGAACCCGGGACTATGATACTCCTCGGTCTTGGCCTTGTCGGATTGGGATTGAAAAAGAAATTTATGAAATAACCCTATTGACCGCGATATATCTTTTTACTTTTCTTCTTCACCCCACTGCGGCCAATAAAATTACCCGTCACTTCTTGCGGATTTTAATCCTCAGTGGGGTCCCTTCGAATTGAAATTTCAGTCGTAGCTGATTTTCAATATATCTCAAATAACTTCTCTGAAGTAACATCGGATAATTGCAGAAAAATAAAAAGGTCGGCGGACATGACTCGGTTTGAGTTACATAGTAGAATTTGATATATTTCCCGCGCGCCGCCGCCGGGGGCTGCTTGTTCACCGCCTCTTCGATAAATTCATTTAAACTCGAAGTGGACAATGTCCGGTTCCAGTTTTCGTGAACCTTGTCAATAATTTCAATGGTCTTATTTACGCGCTGGCCGGTCAGGCAGGATATAAATATAATCGGAATATAATCAAATGTCTTGGCCAGTTCTTTAATTCTGACCGAATATTGATCCGCCGTTTTGCCGTCTTTTTCCACCAGGTCCCATTTGTTAACAGCGAGAATAACGCCCCGGCGCGCATCAACGGCATCTTCGATTATTTTCATATCCTGAACCGTCAATCCTTCAATGGCGTCGATCAGGATGATGGCGATATGGCTATTTTCGATGGCGCGAAGGGTTCTCAGGGTGGTGTAATATTCAACATCCTCGGTCACACGGACTTTCCGTCTCAGCCCGGCCGTGTCAATCAGCGTGTATTTTTTTCCATTAATTTCAAACAGGGTATCAATTGCATCACGGGTTGTTCCAGGCAGGGCCGATACAATGACCCGCTCCTGCCCGATCAACTTATTTATAAATGATGATTTCCCGACATTGGGACGGCCTATCACGGCGATACGGATATTGTCCGTGGCGGTTTCGGTCCCGTCTGTCGCCGGGAGGCACTCCACGATCTTATCCAGGACCTCACCCACACCGCGCCCGGTCGTAGCCGAAATCGGAAGCGGCTCCCCTAATCCAAGGCGCTCAAATTGGAACCTCTCATTCTCAAGGAATTCATTATCCGCCTTGTTGGCCAATAGTAAAATGCTCTTACCCGACGCTATCAGTAAACGGGCGATTTTTTCATCGATACCGTCCGGGCCGGTTTGGCAATCGACTATCAGCAATATTAAATCGGCTTCGGCGACGGCCACCTCGGACTGCTCCAGCACGATTTTCTCCATGCTCTTTTTCGTCCCCGGAACCATCCCCCCGGTATCAATTAAGAAAAAGTCCCGCCCCGCCCAATCGCACAAGGCATAATTGCGATCGCGGGTTATGCCGGATTCATTATTCACGACAGCCATTCTTTTCTTGAGAAACCGATTGAAGAGAGACGATTTCCCCACATTGGGCCGTCCTATAACAGCGACCAGCGGTGTTTTCAAGACCAGACCTCTTTCAATGTATCTATCATGCTATACTTGCCCAAAAAGATATCGCCCCGGATCGATTTCTTCAAATCATCCAACGAAAAATCATCCAGAAATAGACCGTCGGCATTCAGGCAATTGGGCGGAAGCAGATATATGTCGTAATTGTCTTTTAATAATTTCAATTGGGCCCTGATATCCTGCCCGGTTAATAATCCGCTTACTGTTACCGTCTTTCCCCAGAACTTATTTTCCACCATAAAAATATCAATCTTCAGGCGCCATTGTTTTTTTAAATAATCAATAATGTGGCTTTTTATTATATTATGGGCTGAAACACCTGTCAAAACCGCCATCCGGGGCGATTTTTTCGGCACGGCCAGGGTCTTTTTCCGTCGATTAAAATCAACCAGTAAGGAGCGCATCATTCCTATGCCATTCTCAAATTGAGCCATTTCCTCATATTCCGAAAGTTTAGGGAAATCGATTCCGGCGGTAATATAAAACTCATCGGCCGCAAATACAAACCGCGTTCCCAGTTTTTTAAGATATTTCTTCTGCTTTTCATGAATGAAATTCAGAAGCTCGGCCGCACTGTCTTTATTATACGGCTCTATTCGGGGAAGCCTGTCACGGTAGCGGGTCAACCCGACCGGAACCACTCCCAGAGTGCTCACACCGGGATACAGCGCCGCAAGATCATCTATGGTTCTTTCCAGAAAATGACCGTCATTGATACCGGGACAGATTACCGCCTGAGTGTGGATAAATATCCCATTTTTTATCAAATATTTCAATTGCGGCAGGACCGCCGGCAATTTTTCATTCTTGAAAATGCATCGCCGTAGCGTGTCATCGGTGGCATGAACGGAAACATAGAGCGGCGACAGGCGCTGCCCTATTATACGCATCATATCGGCTTCGCTCAAATTCGACAATGTAATAAAATTCCCGTGCGTAAAAGACAACCGATAATCATCATCCCGGACATATAGCGCTCGCCGCATCCCTTTCGGTTGCTGATGAACAAAACAGAAAAGGCATTTATTTTTGCAGGACAAAATCCGGTCCTCTTCAAAAATCAGGCCCACGTCAGAGCAGGTTTCGAACCGGAGTTTAAACCGATAACGTTCCCCTTTAAGGCCCTCGAATTCAAACGCTACGGCATCTTCGGCCATCTTGAAACGGACATCTATATTATCCCGGACCGTTTCGCCATTAAGATAAAGGAGTTTGAATCCGGGACGAATCAAACCATAAAGAGGCGAATTGGGATCGACAGCGACGACCTTCATAACCATAATAAATAAAAGCGGGCGATGGGGGTCGAACCCACGACGTCAAGCTTGGGAAGCTTGCATTCTACCGCTGAATTACGCCCGCTTGTTAAAATATTTATTGAAATCTATTTTCTTTGGCCCGGTAAGTCAAGGAGTTTAATCACTAACCCTTAAGGAGCCCTCCGGCCACACATCCGATAGAAAGCAAAATCCCCATCAAGGCGTGAACCTGAATGGTCCCCGCCTGAGCCGGAATCAACTCCTTGATTCTTTCATAATTTCCGGCAAATAACCGGACCGTCTTCAGCGCTACCGGAAGAGAGAGCAACACTATCAGCGTATACGGAGTAAGTATTCCGGCAATTACCGCCGCCAATACTCCCGCATAACTTCCGAATATCAGGAAGTAATAGCCGTAAACGGCGTTTTTCTTGCCCCATGTCACCACCAGATGATTCTTCTTTACTGCTTTGTCGGCGTCATAATCGGGATATTCGTTGATATAGAGAATAGCCGTTATTAAGAAGCCGATAGGGAAAGAGGTCCAGAACGATGACCAGGCAAAATGCCCCGCCTGAACATAATATGAACCCATTACCGGCAAAATTCCAAAATTGATTAGAATCATCAATTCCCCAAGGCGATTGTAAGCGAAAGCGTATCTTCCGGCCGTATAGAAAAACCCGCCGATAAACCCGGCCGCCGCCAGAATCAGCACCCCATAGCCGGGCGTCTTCATAGTTAAATATATTCCTGAAAGCAATGCCAGGGCATAGCATACAATCGCGCCAAACAGTACCGCCCGCGGTGTCAAAAGCTTATTCTGAATGGCCCGGCTCCCGCCCGAAAATGGCGTAAAATTGGCGTTTATATCGTCATCGCTGGTTTTATGATCAAAAAAGTCATTGGATAAATTAGCCGCCGCATGGGCGCAAATTCCTCCGAAAAGGGTCACAAAAAACAGCCCCCAATGGAAATTACCGGCCTCATAATAGGCCAGGGTCGCTCCAAAAATAATCGGCATGGCAATCCCGGTGAAAAAAGGAGCGCGAATCGCCACAATCCATTTCTTAACGCCATTCATCTTCTGCTTTATCCTCCATCAATACATTGCCAAAATTATACGACAAATAGAATTCAAATCCCGAAAATTCTCAGTTTTCTGTTTCCTTCTTGCGGGCCGTTAATCTAACCACGATAATGGTTACTTCAAAGAGAATATACAGCGGTACCGCCAGAAGCATTTGGTTAAAAATATCCGGGGTCGGCGTTACAATTCCGGCAAATGCCACAATTAGAACGATCGCATATGACCTTCCCCGGCTCAATGTATGAGCCGAAATGACTCCGACCCGTCCCAAAAAATACCCGATAATCGGCAGTTCAAATGATAATCCGAAAGCCAGAAGCATAAAGCCGGCGAAGGAAACATAGCTGGAAACCGTTATAATCGGAGTCATTTCTCCCTGCGCATAATTAACCAAAAAATGTATTGCAAACGGCAGGACCACGAAAAAGCAAAACGAAGCCCCGGTCAGAAAGAGCAACACCGAAATCAACACCAGGGGCGAAACCATTTTTTTTTCCTTTGGATAAAGCCCCGGCGCCACAAATTTCCAAAGTTGGTAGAAGACAATCGGAAGCGCCGCCACAATCCCGGTATAGATTGAAATCTTTAAATAAGCCATAAAAGAACCGGTAATCTCGGTGAAATGCAGTTTGACTCCCCCCAGCGGTCTGATAGCCAGCTTGAAAATATGTTCGGAAAAGTAGAAAGCGATAATGGCCATTATCGCCACGGCTAATATCGCTTTAATCAGCCGATGACGGAGCTCTTCCAGATGCTCCAAAAACGGCATTTCCCCCTTTTTCTTCGGGGCGGTGTCGTAAATATCAGGTAGTTCGTCCATTCTGGCCGAATTTGCATTAAAAATGGACTTAAGTCAATCGGTTTTTGATTTCTGTCATTCGTATCCGCCCATTCGCCCAATCGCTGAGGGCAGAATCGGATTTCAGAAACTGCTTCGCAAAAAAACAGGCCAATGCCTACTTGAAGCATTGCCCGTCGTATTTCTAATCCCTTTAAATTAGTGGCAAATTGGCTCCGCGCCCCCTCGATACAGGAAATTAACCAGCCGCGCTATATCGAGAATATTGATGATACTATTTCCGTCGGCATCGCCCGCTTCAAAGGCTTTTGGCGCCATCCCACTTTTATAAAGATAGCGAATGAAATATGAAATATCCAAAATATTTACGATTTCGTTACCGTCGCCGTCGCCGCAGAGAAAATACGAATGCTTAATAGATACAGCATCTTCCCCGGTTGCAGGAAAATCAGCGGCGCCCGAAATATAGATATTTCCGGCCGGATCAAAGCCCATATCACCGGCCATGAAATCCGGCGACAGAGATTGCGGACAGGTTCGCGTCGCGGTTAATGTCCCCGCTTCATCGATTTTCAAAACTTCGTAATTATTATAATAGTTATATGCAGAATCAATAGAGTGCAAGACGTATATATTGTTATTATTATCGGACATTAACTTAGTGGGAGCAAATACTCGATTGGCAGGCGCGGAATAATTCCTGGACCAGATTTCATCGCCCTCGGCATTATATTTTGTAATGATAAGACCGGACCCAAGTAGTCGATAATTTTGATTTGGGCGCGCAATTATTACGTTACCCGACTTATCGACCGTCAAGTTTGCCGTTTCAATTGCTCCATTCAGGGCAATGTCATACAAATGATTACCGTTCGCGGCATACTTCGTAAGAAATTGATGGCCCCCGGATGTGGAAAAGGCATATAGATTCCCGGTATTGTCAAGTGCCAGATTTGATCCGTGACCCGTCGAATCAGCCAAAGCCGTTGTATCGAGCCAAGCAGTTGTACCATCGGCAAGATATTTTATAACGACATCCAGATAAATCCAATTTTCATCGGGAATCGACCCGGAAATATAGGCATTGCCCAATTCATCCACCACCAAATCATTGAAAACGTCATCATTTATATATGACTCATTTGCTCCCCGGGTCCAGACGGTATCTCCATCAGGAGTCAATTTGACCAGCAGAAAATCGGCTCTATTTGCATCGTTATTTCGCACTCCGGCGGCATAAATGTTGCCGCTTCCGTCAAATGCGAGTTTCCCGCAAAAGTCATTCGAATACTCATTACCCGTAATGGGCCCTGACGTGGGATAAACGAATGACCAGAGCGAATCCCCATCAGTAGAGTACTTCACAACGCTGAAATCCCATGCTGTAGTTGAATTTTCCCCCTGGCTGAGCCCTCCGACATAAATATGGCCGGCACCATCGTAAACAATATCCCAGAAATTGCCATAAGCATCGGAAGGATTTCCTACATCTCTTACCCAAACTCTTTCGCCCGAAGATGAATATTTCATAATTAAGCCATGAAGAATGGGATATCCCCTGTCAGGAGGCGGAGCATGGGATATCAGGCCGGCCGTATAAATATCTCCCTGCTCATCAATGGCCATTGAGAAAGTTATATCGCTATACCCCCCGTCCAATGTATACCGATTAAACCAAAGAACATCGCCCGCAATGGCCACGCAGGACAGGGCCAACAGCAGTGAAATGACCATTAGGATTTTAGGCATAACAGTCTCCCCACCAAAAAGATTAAAATTTTCAATTGAGGAAACGAATCCCTCCTCGCGTCCTCCACAAACGGCCCTATTTCTTAAATAAAGACCTATCCCAGTAAGTAACAATTAAAATTAAATGGATTTCTAAAATTATGTCAAGTAAAATAGTTTGCCTGAATTAAGGCGATTTAATGCATTTTAATATCAGATTTGTAGATAGGGAATTACTTATCCCAGCAACTTTTTCAATTCTTCCATAAATTCCGTTTTGTCCTGGAATTTGCGGTAGACCGAAGCGAAACGGACATAGGCAATCTCATCGGTTTCTTTCAGTTTTTCCATCACCAATTCGCCGATATACTTGCTGGTAACTTCGCTTTTGGATTGTTCCTGCAAGCGGGCTTCGATTTCATCCACCATAGACTCAATCTTCTTATCGCTTACGGGACGCTTGTTGCAGGCCAACTTGATGCCATGAATCAGCTTCTGGCGGTCGAACGGCTCATGGCGGTTATCCGACTTCACTACTGTCAGCGTCACATTTTCGATATATTCATAAGTCGTGAACCGCTCTCGGCATTTCAGGCATTCCCGCCTGCGACGAACCGCCCGTCCATCCTGGGCCGCCCGGGAATCGACCACTTTGTCTTCCTCATATCCGCAAAAAGGACATTTCATTTCGGGAAATCCTTTATCGGATCGCCGATTTTGGATATTGCCATATGATGAACCACCACCCCGGCTTCCTCCATCATGCTTTTAGATAATTCATCGGGATAACCTTCGCTTATATATATTTCTTTTACTCCGGCGTTTATAAGCATCTTGGCGCAGAGGATACAGGGAAAAGTCGTTGCATATAAAATGCCTCCTTCAATAGAAACCCCCGATGTCGCCGCCTGTACTATGGCGTTCTGTTCGGCATGAATGGCCCGGCATAATTCATGCCTTTGACCCGATGGTATTCCCATTTCCTCCCTCAGACATCCGATATCAAGGCAATGCTGCAAACCTGCCGGGGAGCCGTTATAACCGGTCGCCAGAACCTTCTTATTTTTAACGATGACCGCCCCAACCTGTCGGCGCAGGCAGGTGGATCGAGTGGCCGCCAGTTGGGCGATCCGCATAAAATATTCATCCCAGGAAGGACGATGGGCATTTATTCGTTCTGTCATAACGCGCCAATTTAGCGCCGGGCTTTCCACGGCGCAATTAAAATCTTTGGGAGGGACATCTCTTCAACGCCGAAATACTCGGCCGCCGAGCCTTCCCTGACTGCGATCTCCAAATAGCCGAAAGAATTAATATAACAAACCGGCTTCCCAATCGGTACCGAACCGAAAGTCTTTCGTACCGGACCGATTCGAAAGCCGTCAATATAGACCGATCCTTTAATCTGCTTGCCCTTTTCCCGTATCGTTGTTACCAGATTCCCGAAATGATCGATATAAATCAATCTGCCGATGATATTCCCCTTTTCTTTCTTGCTATGACTCCGTTCCGGTCTTTGAATCTGCTTTATGCGGGGCGTCATTCCTTCGAAATCGCCCTCCATCGACAAATATGCCGCGGCCGGGGCAAAAATATCACGGGCATGAAAAGTGGCGGAGATATCTTTCAGAAAATAGATTGATTTCGCCAGCTCATATGCCTTCTTGATTTGCCTTGGTTTTAAAAAGGAAAAAAGGCCGTTATCCGGGCCGATAAAATAATAATTGCCGGTCTCTATCAGAATCCCTTTCCGCTTTGTCCCGACTCCCGGATCAACCACCGCCATATGAATTGTCCCCTCGGGAAATCGGGTATATGACGCCTCCAACAGATATTTTCCCGCCCCGATATTGAACTGCGGGACATCATGCGAGATATCTATTACCGTTGCCCAGGGATTCATTTGCGATATTACTCCCTTGACAATGCCGACATAATTATCTTTCAGGCCAAAATCGCTTAAGAAAGTGATTATAGGATGTTCCAAGTTTACAACCGCCATAGATGGTGTCCATCCTGCAGCTCTTTTTCACGATACAGCTTTTCCTGGAAGACTCTTAGATAAATTTCCACCGTCACCAGGACGACACCCTCAAACAGGTGGCCGGCGCGGGTGTTCTGTTCCGAGTCGGATACCGTCACATGGCAGTGTATCACCGGCGCATCCCCGCTGTCATTATATGCGATGTTACCCGTCATCACCGCTATATCGAGTTTGTTCTTGTACACCTTTGTTATATAACTTCTGGTGGCATAATTATAGAGCCCGATACTGGCCGAATCCAGGGCTCCCAAACCGTGAAAAAACCCGCCCGGGATATTGTTATCCAAGACAAACTTGGCCAGAGTGTTGATAATTTCCTCGCCGCTTTCGAGACGGATTAAATAACCGCCCTCTTCCTGCCGGAATCGCATTATTTGGTTTCCTCATCGATCCAATCAAGATAGTCGGGATTCCCTTCGGCAATATTCAGCGAGACCACTTCCGGCACATCATAAGAATGCTTTTCCTTGACGAACTTGATAAGACTTTCGACCTTCTTGGTGGCGGTTTTAATTATCAGAAGGGCCTCTTCGTCTTTAACTATTTTCCCTTTTCGGCGATATACCGACTGAACACTTCCCGTTATATTGACACAGGCCGCCAGCCTGTTGTCGATAATTTCGTGGGACAATTCTTCGGCTTTGCCTTTCGGCATTGTCACAAAAACAACTCTGAATGCTGACATATTATTCCCTTTTTTTATGCAACAATTTTTCTTTTCAATTTGCTTTCAATTGCATTCACTTTTCCGGTCAGGCGATTTTTGGCTCCCCTGCGGTCATCCATTGTTAGAACCATATAAATGCGGTTGTTGCTCCGGCGAAGTTTCAGGCGACATTTATTAATTAATGGCATTATTTCATCCCACTCCCCTTCCACTACCGTCGCCATCGCCGACATTTTATATGGCAAACCGGAACGATCGATAATATTTATTATTTTCGCCACCTCGGCCGACGCCGATTCTTTTTTGCCCACCGGAAACATTGAGAATTGTATTATCATAATTACACCTCTGGGCGGATTTTAATGATTAAACTCCCCGGTATCAAATATAAAAATATCAAACCTGCCATTCAATATCAGAAACAAAAAACGGCCGTCCCAGTTTTCAGACGGCCGCGAAACTTGCGGAATTACGCAACTCTTTCCGCTACATCGCTTTTCTTTCGCCGTAGAGGGGGAATCGGCCGCACAGGGTTTTGACTTCATTCGCCACTTCTATATGAACCCCTTCGTCATCCAGATTTTTTATGACCCGGTCGATGAGGTCGGCAATGGTTTTCATTTCCGGCACGCCCATGCCGCGGGTCGTAATGGCCGGTGTCCCGATTCTGATACCCGATGTCACAAACGGCTTCTGGGGATCAAAGGGAACCGTGTTTTTGTTGACCGTGATACCGGCGACATCCAGCGCCTTTTCAACCTTCTTCCCCGTTAATCCCGATTCCACAAACGATACCAGCATCAGATGAGTATCGGTTCCGCCGGAGACAATATGATACCCCTTGCTTTTCAATTCATTGGCCAATGCCGCCGCATTAGCCACTATCCGTTTTTGATATTCTTTAAATTCGGGCAACAGCGCCTCTTTCAAGGCGACCGCTTTCGCGGCAATAATATGCATTAAAGGCCCTCCCTGGATGCCCGGCATGACAGTCCGGTCAAGATCCGCCGCATATTTCTCTTTGCACATTACCATTCCCCCGCGCGGCCCCCGTAGTGTCTTATGGGTCGTGGTTGTCACGAAATCGGCATACGGGATCGGCGATGGGTGCAATCCGGTCGCCACCAAACCGGCGATATGCGCAATATCAACCATTAAATAGGCGCCGCAGGTATCACAGGCCTCCCGAAATTTCTTAAAATCGAGAAAGCGGGGATAAGCCGATGCTCCCGCCACAATCAGTTTCGGCTGAATTTCCCTGGCCTGGGAAATCAGTTTATCATAGTTGATGACCTCAGTGTCTTTCTCTACTTGATAGGAATGAAACTGGTATAATTTCCCCGAAAAATTTATCGGATGCCCGTGGGTCAAGTGCCCGCCGTGAGATAAATCCAGTCCCATTACTTTATCACCGGGATTTAAAACTGTAAAATAGACCGCCATATTGGCCTGGGAGCCAGAATGCGGCTGAACATTAACATGCTCACATCCGAATAACTGTTTAGCGCGCTCGCGCGCCAGATTCTCGGCCTTATCGACAAACTCGCATCCGCCATAATAGCGCTTGCCAGGATACCCCTCGGCGTATTTGTTGGTCATCACTCCCCCGGCCGCTTCCAGGACCGCTTCCGAGACAAAATTCTCCGAAGCAATCAACTCCAGTTTATCCGATTCCCGGTTGACCTCTCCCATTATGGCATTATAGATTTCAGGATCGACCTGTTTCAAATATGACATACTTACCCACCCGCTACAATTTCATATTAAAGGCGGATTGGATATTTCCCCAACCCGCCGATTTGTTTCTTAATCCATCAATTTGTCCCAATGTTAGCAGTTTTCCGCGTCACCGATTTTTTTCACCCGACGTTCGTGCCGTCCCCCTTCGAAGGAGGTTTCCAGCCAGGTCTTGACAATCTCTTCTACTTCGCCGTCAGGCGTATATTTCTGCGACATGGTCAAAACATTGGAGTCATTATGCAGCCGCGCATAATAGGCCATATCTTTATTCAGGGCCAGGGTGGCCCGGATACCTCGCACTTTATTGGCCGCAATTGTCATTCCGTTGCCGGTCCAGCAAATGGCGACTCCACGATCCACCTCGTGGGATGCCACCGATTTTGCCACCTTCAAACCATAATCAGGATAATCCACCGACTCTTTTCCCGATGTGCCGAAATCGATCACCTGATGACCCAGCTTATGAAGTATCGCTTTAACCTTTTCTTTTAAGTCAAAACCGGCATGGTCGGAACCAATTGCTATTTTCATATTAGCCAATCAGACTTTCACACTCTTCTTGGCCGGCACAAAAGTCAGCCATCCATAAATATCGTCAGCACGCCCTTCAATTATCTCGAAAAACCGCTTCTGCAGTTTTTCCGTAATCGGTCCGCGCCGCCCCGGTCCAATGACAATCCCGTCAATTTCCGAAATCGGCGAAACTTCCGCCGCCGAACCGGTGAAGAAAACCTCATCCGCAATATAAAGAGCCTCACGGGGAATATTCTCTTCAATGACTTTTATGCCCAGCTCTTCGGCCAACTTAATAATAGTTCGGCGGGTTATCCCCGGTAGAATCGATGCCGAAAACGGCGGCGTAACCAGCACCCCATTGCGAACGATAAATATATTCTCTCCGGACCCTTCCGAAACATTTCCATAAACATCAAGAGCGATCCCTTCCACACAACCGCGTGCCAGAGCCTCCATTTTAATCAACTGCCCATTCATATAATTGGCGCCTGCTTTGGCCATCATCGGGGTGGTATTCGGGGCATTGCGGTTCCACGAGGAAACACAGACCTTTACCCCCCGTTCCATTGCCTCGGGGCCTAGATATTTGCCCCAATTCCAGGCGGCTATCGCCACGTCAATCGGGCAATTTCCCGGATCGACTCCCAGCGTATCATAACCGCGATATACCACCGGGCGAATATAGCAGTCCTCAAGATTGTTGACTGCCACCAATTCCAGAATGGCGTCAAATATCTGTTGTTTCGTAAACGGAATTACCATCCGGTAGATTTTGCAGGAATCCCAAAGGCGGTCGATATGCTCCATCAACCGGAAACAAGCCGCTCCCTTGGGGGTTTTATAGCAACGCTGTCCTTCGAATATCGATGAACCATAATGGACGACATGAGACAGGACATGAATTCTGGCATCGTCCCATTTGACCATTTTGCCGTTCATCCAGATATACTCGACTTTATTAAAGGCCATTATTCCTCCTGAAAATTTAAACGACAAATTGCCGCAAATTGCTGATCAAATATATATTCTTTAGACCGGCAATTCAAGGCCAATTAAAGCCAAATCAAGACCTTGACGGGATAAATTTGGGCGAATTATTATTACTTATACCCCCTCTCGATACATAAATAAATGCCGGAGAATCTCGTCCGGGCCGATAATGCGATTGTCAATTTTGATGAATTCTATTATTTTATAATATAATCGGGACAATTAAAAATTAGAGACTATTGTGAACCGAACGGCGCTTTTCAATCGAATTCGTAAATACTGCATGGATAATGGCGACCCCAAAATTGTAAAAAAATACAGCCGCTATTTCAAAGAAGGATATGACGCCTACGGTTTGAGCCGTGAGATATTCGAACGCGGCATAGAATCTCTGATAGCCGAAAACAAAATATCTCTTCGACTGGTACTGGATACCGCCCCCTTTCTCCTGAAACCCGGCAAATATGAAGAAACCAGCTTTGCCCTTGCCCTCGTTAAGAAGTTCATGTCCGAATTCGATGGAGCGACTTTCATTGAACTGGAGAAATTGTACCAATACGGCATAAACAACTGGGCCCACTCCGACAGCCTTTCGCTCGATATAGTCTCGGAATTTCTTGTCCGCCGTATTATTCCACTTGGGAAGTTTGCTCCCTGGCTTTCGGCGGACAATAAATTTCAGCGGCGGTCGGTCCCGGTGGCATTTATCCCCCTGATAAAGGCCGGACATGATTTCCGGAGTTTATTCAAATTCATCGAACCTTTGATGACCGATGAGGCCCGTGAGGTTCATCAGGGCGTGGGGTGGTTCCTGCGTGAAGCCTGGAAAATAAATCGTACTGAAACCGAAATATTTCTTCTAAAATGGAAAAATGACTCTCCCCGTCTGATCTTCCAATATGCCACAGAGAAGATGACAGCAACGGAAAAACAGAGATTCAAAAGGACAGATCGTAATAATGTCAAAACTCGCAAAACCTCAAAATAGCCGGCCACCGCATACCTCACGCGCGTTCATAAATATACTCACCGGTAGGTGTCGCCGTCTTAAGCTATATATGCCAATATTAACAGTGAACATAAAATCGGGCATACTTGCTACTGCAAAAGTCTTAATTGCCGCATCTCTTTCCCTGGTAATCTGGCTGCCTAACCAAGTATATGGAGAAAACATGAAAAAATTCGGCAACAATCAAAATATCGAAAATAGTTCCTCCGATGCTCCGACCAAATCCGGCGATTTCCAATTTAAAGTAATATTCGCATCGTATGCCGAAGACACCGCCGATATTCATT
>CALMKK010000199.1 GCA_937867135.1 uncultured candidate division Zixibacteria bacterium | reverse complement strand
AAATCTCGCTTATGGCGCTGTCGGACGCCTCGACGAAATTCGGGCCGACTCCCATATCGCGGCAATTCTCCCAGATATAGCGAACCACCGCCGTGTCAAACTTCTGCGATAAAAATAAGGGAAAAACCATCGCTCCATAGGGGTGCAGAGGATAAGTCGATAAGGAAAATTGAAGCAGGGAAACCCAGGGATAGTCATAGAAATACGGCAGATAACCGTAGTAGTCATTGATACTATCATAATTCATTTCTTCCATCCAGGTTGCCGACATCTCCCACCAGTACAACTTCGCCTCCTGCGGGGTGCCGTCATATTCGGTGTAATCCATCCCGAAATGAATGGCGTGGAAGAATTCATGGGCAATTGTTACCCGGGCCGCATCGAGCGGACGATTGCTGTACGGCGGGAACTGGTAATCGTTATCGATAACGATAAAGGAAGTGGCCCTCTGGTTGGAGATGGCCGAATCGCCCGGCGTATAACCGTAATAAGCCGATCCCAGATTCATAATATAAATATCATAAGCCGAGGTTCCTCCGGCCGAATAAAATCCATCCGATGGCGGCGCCGGGTAACCGAGATGATTCACTTCGAAATTCCAAACCGAATCGGCAATTTGCCCGATTTTATTTACATAATCGGGTATACCGTCGGCGCCGGCGGTGCCGTTGGGACCGATTAAATCGACACTGGATTGATAGACAGAATCGCTTCCGGAAGTAGTATAATGAATTAGAAAATGTCCGTTGGGTGAGCTATATGAATTGATAAGAGGCGGGCGATCCGCGAGCTGAATGGCGAGGGCCTTATAAGGAGCATTTAAATTATCGCGGTTAATAAATACTTCAAATGTAATCGGCGTTCCGCAATGCGGGATTCCCTGCGCGCTTAACAATGTTGAAGGTTGTGGACCGGAGCCTTTTAGGAATTCCAGACGACTGATTAGATCCTGTTGATATTCGGTTGATAGCGGTTCGGAAGAAACTATCCCGAACGCCAGCAACAAAATTGCCTGAATGATTATGACCGTTTTCAAGATATACCTCTGGTTTTTGATTTCAATTTCTCTTTCATTACCGTTAACAATTCAAAGGGCACTTTTTGCGCTCCTATTATACTGTTTTTGCCGCTCCGGCCGTGATAATCCGAACCGCCGCTGGCAATGAGGCCGTTCGCACCGACAATTGCAGCGTATTCTTGACGTTGTTTCTGGTTATGCTGAGGATGATATAATTCAATGCCATCCAGTCCCAAATTAATAAAGTCATTAATATATTTATCAGCTCCCCCGATACCGGGGTGGGCCAGGACAGCCAGACCGCCGGCCCGATGAATCAAATCAATCGCCTCCCCAGGGGTGATATTTTCTTTGGCCACATAGGCCGGGCCGTCATGCCCGATATATTTGCTGAAAGCCGTCTCATAGGTTTTTATGGCACCCGCTTTTAGGAGCGCATCGGCTACATGCGGCCGCGCAATAGCCGATTTGCCCGCAATCTCTTTTACCAGTTCATAAGGAATATCTATTCCCAGTTTTTTCAGTCTTAGTAACATTTTTCGGCCCCGGGTGTTCCGTTTTCGACGCATCTCAGTCAGGGCTTCGGCCAAATCGCGGGAATCAGGATTAAAGCCATACCCCAAAATATGGATATCATCAATACTCCCGGCCGAAAGCTCCACTCCGGAAATCAACTCCGGATCGCCGTCTATTAAAAGCCGCCTGGCTTCAAAATACCCTTGCAGATTGTCATGATCACAAATTGAAAAGGCCGCCAGCCCCTTCCTCCGCACAATCTTCAAAATTTCATCCGGGGAATCGAGTCCGTCGGAAAAGTTGGTATGGATATGAAGATCAATATATCCCGGCATTAAAACTTGCTTTCCACGATATTCTTAACCTGCTCGGCCAATAGACTGCTTTCTCTCTGCAGGGCCCCTATTTCACGGCGAAGGTTCTCGACAAAATCCTTTTCATTCAGCCCCCCAATATTAATTTTGACATTATAAATGGCCCCTTCAATGGCGGCTTTGGCCATCAGGGCCGCAACCCCGGCGTCGGAGATCGAATTGACATTTCCCTTCTCAGCCACATCTTTGGTTAGTCTGAGAACCTGCATCGCCAGTTTAGCCGTTCCCAGAGGAACCTGCGCCGCAATTTTTGTCGCCGCGATTATTTCCAAATCCCTCTTTTTTATTTCACCTTCATTATCTTTGGGAAGTTTCCGCGCCGCCATCACTTTATCGAAGGCCTCGCCGTCCTTCTTAATCATTTCGGTCAATTCGGCGCGAAGGGCTTCGGACCTATCGCGAATATCTATCAAGTCCTTTTCTACTTCGGCATATTTCTTTTTGCCGATGGTCAGACGGCATACCATTGAATCAAGAGCCGCCGCCAGGGTTCCAGCCGATGCCGCCACCGAGCCGCCGCCCGGCGTAGGTGTTTTGGAGGCCACTTCATCATAAAAATTGGCCGTAGCGGTTTGCCCCCCGACACCGGCGCGGCGCATCTTTTCCTCGAGGACCTGGTTGGCCGAGAAATTTTCCAGGCGAAGATAAAATTCCGAAACATCCAGCAGGGCCTGCTGGGGAACGAGGCCGATTATTTCGGAGGATGTAACATTTATGCCATAGCGGGCCGCCTCCGATTTGATGCTTTCAAAAACGCGGAAGATCGGGGTATCGGGATAACGCACCAGATTCATCGACACCTGAACCTGATTGCGCTCTTTGATATTAAATCCCATCGCTTTGACATAGCGATACCCCCCTTTGGCAAACCGAACGGCATTGGCGATTTTCCGGGCGACAGAAATTTTATCGGTATCGAGATAAACATTGAAGGCCACCAGCGGGAACCGAACACCAATGGCGGTGGCGCCGGCCTGAAGATTCATTTTTGACGGCCCGAAGTCGGGCTTTCGTTCCGGGCTAATTTCAATTTCATCGCGAATCCCTTCATATTCCCCTTTGCGCACATCGGCCAGATTGACACGCTCCGGACGCGTGGCCGCACTCTCATACAGATAAACCGGGATTTGAAGCTCATCGCCGATCCGTCGGCCCAATTGATGCGCCAGTTCGACCGCTTCCGCCTCGGTATAATCCGATATCGGAATGAACGGGCAAACATCAGTGGCTCCCATCCGGGGATGCTCTCCCCGGTGGGTCCGCATATCGATCACTTCCGAGGCCTTCTTATATCCGCGGAAACAGGCTTCGACGGCATCTTCCGGAGGGCAGACAAAAGTCACCACCGCCCGATTATGATCGGCATCCATTTCTTTATCGAGAAGAACCACGGTTGGAACCGAAGTGATTTCGGCTACTATTTGATCTAAAACTTCTTTCCTTCTGCCTTCGGAAAAATTAGGAACACATTCCACCAGTCTGATCATTGCAAAAACTCCGTACCTTACTTATAAGTCGCCAATAAATTCTTTAAGACCCCAGGCCAACAGGGGAATCATAATTTCATGATGAC
>CALMKK010000198.1 GCA_937867135.1 uncultured candidate division Zixibacteria bacterium | reverse complement strand
CGGCTTTATGGGAGCGGGCCTTCTCGGAGAGTATAAATCGAAACGATAGGGGTCAGTATGAGCCAGGAAGCGGAAAACAGACCGCTGGGGATAAAGATACTGGGATGGTATGGCATAATTTTCGGTCTTATGTATATCATCGTCGGAGTGGTCAGCATAGTTTTATCTGTTCTTGACAGAACTTACAAAGATATGGGGTCGAATGTTATTATAGGGTTATACGGCCTTCCGATTCTCATTTTCAGCCTGGCTTTTAAGGATCAGAAAAAGTGGGGCTGGACAGGATACTCGATAGTCCTGGCTCTGGTAATAATTTTTGCCATTTTAAACCACAGAGATATTTACGGTACGGCTGTCGGAGCGCTTTCCTTGCTGGCTCTGGCGGGATTGTTTTTGCCGTCAATTCGAAAGCACTATTTCTCATCCTAAAAAGAAGTTGACATCTGTCGAAAATAAGATAAATTTGCGAATCTTGAGATTTTAAAGTAAATTCCGCCGAATGCGGACGGTTTTTTTGACATATTTTTGAGAATTTAAATTTCAGGACTGATCGGGTCCTGTCTAAAATTGGCGCCCTAGCTCAGATGGTAGAGCAACGGACTGAAAATCCGTGTGTCCGCGGTTCAATTCCGCGGGGCGCCACTTTTTTTATTGTCATTTCGGCGGAAAGATGTAAATTAGAGGCCGATTATAAGACTGAAATTATTGACGATGAATTGAATCAGAGGCCGCGGTAGCTCAGCTGGTAGAGCAGCTGATTCGTAATCAGCAGGTCAGCGGTTCGATCCCGCTCCGCGGCTCTTTTGATTTTTATTTCACTTCCTTACAAATTTAAAAATCCATTGCACAAAACAGGCATCAACGTATATTTATATATAGGGAATGTTAATCGGTCATCGTCCTTGGTCTTCCCTTTTGGAAAAAACGATTTTAATTTGGCGGGGAGGAAAATATGAAGAATTCAATTTTAATTTTGCTGATTCCGGTGATATTACTGATGGCGGGATGCGGCCGCGAAGGCACGGCGCCTCAGTCGACCGGACAGAAGACTCCAACAGCCCAAAATATGCCGGAACAGGTGAAAAGTCTCATTCAGGAATACTCTCTTTCCGACAGCGCTCTTTTTGATCACGAATACCCTGCTATAGCGGTCACACCCCCAAGTATTTTTGATACCAGCTTTGATGTCTACGCAGTAAATTTTGTATGGGGTCGTCTGTTAAATACAAACAGTGTCATCATTGATTCCCTTGCGGACTGGTCCGGAACACTCAGCATGAATGCGGTAGGAGTGGTAGCTCCTGTCATAACGATTGATTTTGAAAAGGGGCAAGATTCTTTGATTCGGCAAACCGATCCTATTTCGGTGAGCTGGGGTTCAAATACGGCGAGTGATTTTGACGGGTTATCATGTTTGATATTTATTAAAAGAGGAATAGAGTATTTTGTCCCGGTCTATTTGACCTTTGCAACTCCGCCTTTCACAGTTCAGTATGATTTCAGCCAATTGGAAAAGCTGGCCGTTTATTATGAAGTCGATGCAAACAACGGTGTGGCGGTTTTTGCCCGCCGCATCCGGCCGCATCGCTGTCCGGAGGGATTTCTGATAGGGGAGTGGGTTAAAGCGGATATGTCCGGTGACAGCGGCAGATTTGACGGACAGTGGCTTGACGAGAACGGTAATTTAACCGGAATATTCACAGGTGTATTCCGGGATATCGAAGGCGGCAGAGGAGTTTTGGAGGGCTGGATATCAGGACCGATACTGACCGTTGTTACCGGTCGTTTATTCGGAACATGGTATTATGATGATCCCAGGATGTGCCCGCTGTGCGGCACAGGTATGGGGAAATTTAAGGGAATATTTAAATATACCAATCAGGACGGGGTTGGGGCATTTGGCGGAGAGTTAACCGAGGACTCTTTGGGATCCTTAAAGATGACCATGAAGGGAAGCTGGCATCTTTTCTGCCCTTATTCGACGGATAATGCTGATGGCGGCGAATAGAGAAAAAATAGAAACCCGACGGCATCGGCAACCGTCGGGTTTGAATCATAAATGAGGTAAATATCCCACGCCCCTCATCTATGTTATCGCACTTTTAAAAAATCTCCCTGAGTGCGACCGCCCTCGCAGATTGGCGAAAAGCACCGCATGCGGCTTCTCAGCAGTCCCGATTTTTGAGTAAAGCTCCGGCTCCACAATTTTTGGCCGGCACAGGCACCTAATTTTTAGTGTTTCGATCGAATTCAAAGTCGTAAATTCCATAATTCCGGCGGAATTTAAATTTCAAGTAAGTACAATCTTTGTATCGGAACAATTTCATAATTTATATTTGGCAAATTGGGGTTTTCTTAACAAACCGAATCAAAAAAGTCAGAATTATTTCGGGAATTGGAACGATTATATTCGATTGACAGAATAGCAGGTTGTGTCTATATTATTTACGGAATCCTCAGGCTTAGCGAAAGCGCTTTTAATATGATGCGACTTATAGATTTAGCTCGGGGCGGTGATCGTGCCGCCGAAGATGAGCTTTTTCAATTTCTTCATGTAAGATTTCTCTGCATTGCCAAAAGAAGAATAGGAGAAAAGGATGCTGAGGATTTGGCGCAGGACGCTTGCCTAACGGTCCTGCAGAAATATAAGTCCTTGCCGGACAATGAGCATTTGGAAGCTTGGGCTTATAATATTCTGCGGAATAAAATTGGGAATTATCTTCAAGGGCGTCTGTTAAAGCCGCATTCCGGGGTTACCGGGAAGCTTTCGGGGTATCCTCTGGAGCCGCAGGCCAAGCAATCGGACCCGATGTTGCGGAGCGTTTTGACAGGCTGTTTGAGGAAATTATATCGGGTATATCCTCGATATGCGCGGGCAATAAATCTGTCTCACCAGGGATACGGGACAGTGGAAATTTGCAGGCGGATGGCGATAACGCCCAATCACTTGTATGTTATGCTTAATCGCTGTCGGAAAATGCTGAGGGAATGTATTGAGTCCGGGAAATTATCAAATGAATAATCAATGTATCGATCCAGAGATAGGCATTCTGCTTCATGCGTATGAATTAAAGCTTCTGGACGAAGAAAATGCAACCCGTTTTGAAATGCATTTATTGAAATGCAGGTATTGTTTTGAAGAGGTGCAACTATTTTCGGAAGAATCAGATATTTTGCATGCCGACAATAAAATAAAAAACCTGACAGCAAAAGAGGCCTTTCCCGGTTTCGTCAAGCGTCTCTGGCGGTATCTATGGCCGGAGATGCCTGTCATTTTCCGTCCGGTCGTGGAGATATTAATAATTCTGCTAATCGCCGTTCCGGCTTGGTTTGTATTTCATGGAAGGGGTGAAAAGCAGGTTCGCCCGATTTATACCATCGCATTGATGCCTCTTCGATCCGCACCCGAATCCGGATATAAATTGTCATCCGGTGCGGACGTGCTGCTGAATTTTGTCTATGAAAATGCCGCGCCGCAAAAAAAATACCGCATCGAGATAAGGGATAAATCAGGGCAGGAATTCTATCGCAATGACTCTTTCGCGGGCTTCGATAAATATGGGGTGGGACAACTTCTGGTGACCCGAAATTCCCTAAAGGCGGGAATATATCATATGATAATCGAGGATCCGGAAGATTCTTCAAATCTGAACCGTCAGGAGTACTACATTCCGATTATGCCGTAATGGACATAACTCATAATTGAAATATCCCGATTGTCATGGTTTGACATCAGGCTTGTCGTTAAAATATTCTCTAATGCTAAAATCCACAACCTCTTTACGGCCACGAAGGGCAATTTGGCTCCGGTCCATTCTTGTATAGGTAATTAATTAAGTAAGAAATATCCGGCGGACCAGCTGTCTGAGCCGAAACCCGTATAGCCGTATAAATTGGGTAATAAACTATCCCAACTTTCGACATAAGACATTGAAAATATATTCCAAAAGGATTTAAAGAGCGGCCGAACGATCGCTGCGGTATCGCCCCAATGAATAGATATTGAAGGACTTGAGAGCCAGTAACATAAATTCTTCCCTTCAAGAGTAATGGATCCGCGATCAACGCATAGAATTACTCCGCCTAATGCTTATATTTTAATTTAAGGAGAACTCGAAAAATGCAAATAAAATAATTATAGTCGTGCAGAACAAATCATGCAATCTTTGATTCTGGACTCTGCCTATTTTAATGTTGTGGAATTCTATTAAATGGGAGAGCCATCGGTGAATCAGAACAGGAATCGCCCGATGGCCCTATGTATGAGGTTTCCTGGAAAAGTCTAAATCAAATTGTACTGCTGCCTGTTGCTTAAGATAATTCATCCATAATCATGCTCACCAATCTGTACCGGCGGCCCATTCGGCGAACCGGGTCGGTTTTATTCCGGATTCTCTGGCCATGCCGGCAATATTGGCGCTATAGCCGACATTGTCGAACCATTCAAACATGGCGGCGAAATCGGCGCTGAATTTGCGCACCTCCTCAATTGGGACCTGAAAGAAACCGACCGGCTTTCCTTTGGCTTTTGAAATGGCGTTCGCTATTTCGATCATGGAAAGTTCGTCTCCGGCGAATTCGATAGCATCACCGTTCAATTTATCATGATGCTGAAAGGCCCAAAGGCCATATTTGCCGATATCTTGAACGGCGACCATTTGAAGTACGGTGCTTGGTTTGAGCGCAACCGCAACATTACCCTGATCGATCGGCGGTTTAAACCAGAGCGAAATCCAATTTTCCATGAAAAAGACCGGTCTGAGAATGGTGAAAGAGGGAAAATTAAGACTTCGGACGGTTTCTTCAATTCTAAATTTATTTTCGAAATGCGGAATTCCGGTCCGGCGGTCGGCGGAAGCGACCGAAGTATAGACAAAATGGTGAATTCCGGTCTTTCTGGCGATCTGGGCGAATCGCTTTCCCTGTTCTTCCTCCTTTTCGACGCCCGCTTCCCAGGTATTCTGCACCGCAAAAACACCCCATATACCTTGAAGGGCTTTTTCCAGCGACGCGGAATCATCCAGATCCCCTCTGACTACGGTGGCACCCAACCCCACCAACTTTTGGGCTTTTTCACCTTCAGGATGACGTGTCATAATTCTTATCGTAAATCCGTGGGAAAGCAGTTCTGCAGCTACGGCTCCCCCCTGCTGACCGGTCGCTCCGGTTACCAAAATAATTTTTGACTTATCCAAAGTATCGCTCCTATGATATCAATTCTTGTTTTACTACATAAACGGTAGGAATTAAATTGTGTTTGAGCCTGCCGCCGCTTGAAACGGAGCCGGCATGACGACCGGTAATTAAGTCCGGGGCGAAATAAAAATGGAGAAGGGAATCAGGTTGATAGATCAAAATGCCGGAGGCCGGACTCGAACCGGCACGCACCTCGCGATGCAAGGGATTTTAAGTCCCTGGTGTCTACCAATTCCACCACTCCGGCAATTGCGCCGACAATTAAATATTTTCCCCCGCCCGCGTCAAGGGTAATCCTGAGGACTCTTAAGGGTTTGAAACCATGAATTTTGTGGAAGGTATATTTAGACAAGAACTTCCACTATCAAAACATGGAATTCATGGAATAGGGGGGGCTTTATCGCCTATCTCGTCCCTATTCATCATTGGAAGGGCACGAGCGGCATCAGTGACAGCACCGATTTTGGCGGCATACGAAGTTTTACGGTCAATATCATCATCGGTGACGATATAGATATCCAATAGCCTTTCGGTTTTGTACCCGGTGCGCAAATAGTTAATTTGCCCGAGTGATAAGCTCCACCCTTCCAGCCAGAATTCCAGGAGATCGCGTTGGGAACTGGTTCCGGTGAAGTGGATTAAAATATCAATATCACTGCCCGGACTGGCGGTGCCATTTTTGGTACTGCCAAAAACATAGAAACCCTTGATGCCGAACCGTTCTGGATCTATTTGGGCGGCAATAAATGAAGCCATCTGCAGGCGCCAGCGCCAGGCTTCTCCGGCAGGCTGTTCCCCATACCCGGAGCGAGCCACGGTGGCTTCTCCGCACGCCTGGGGCCTGCAGAGCATGGCTACGGCCTCATCAATGTCAGCATTCATCAAAATTTTGAGGATCATGCCTCCGGTGGCACGAGGGATATCGATTAATTTGATAGTATCACTGAGATGAGAGTATTCCGGCAGAATTTCCGGCAGGATATTGAGAGATTTGGTTAAGAATTGTTCATTGAAAATTATGCCGGGGTCATCAGGATAAAGCGGCAAGTAGCGAATATTGGCTTCAACCAAATCCTGGAAGAAATGGGTTCCGAAAGAAAGGTCAGGAAGATAGTTACCGCATTTTCGCGCGATTTCAATAAGAACGGCGGTTTTATTGATGTCGGAATAAGTTACGCTCACCCCGAGTTTAACATCGCCGCGACTGCCCCATCGCCCCGGGCCAATCAGAATGAATTGCCGTTTCGGCAAAATTTTATTTAATCGGCTGACGGCCCGCCCCACGGCCAGTAAATCCGATTGCTGCGAAAGGGTACCATATTTTTCCGGATCGACATATACGATATGTGTAATTTCCGGGACACGGCCGTTGGAAACAAAGCGATTCGCGGAAAATACAATGCGGTCTTCGGGGATGTCCTTGGGAATCGGCGCGGCAATGCTGTCATCGGAATAACTTTGTGGCCGGCATTGCAAAAGATAAAAATCTTTGCCATCGGAGGCGAATTCAATGTCAACGGCAGTGGCCAGTTTTTCTTCCAGCAGCCTTAATATGGCCTGAATCCGAGCGACAAACGGAGTGCGCGAAATAAGACCCTCAAAGGTCACCATCAAATTACTTCTTCCGAATTCCAGATCGGAACCGATTGGCTGATGCACGGTGTTGTCGGCCAAAACCGACAGCATCTGGCCGGGATTGGGCAATTCGTGACCATCGTCTCTGAGGAATCTGTTAATTTCGACGGTTTCGAAAGAATTATTACTCAGATTGATGACATCGATTTTCTTGGGCGAATAACGAATCATCTCCTCCGCGGTGACATTTACGCGAAGATTCGGCTGGCCGGGAGCCACAAGAATCGGATAATCATCGCTAAGTCGGTCGACCGCACGTGTTCCCAGACCGGGAACGAAGCGGATTAAGCCGTCTTCCCTTTTAATCCGCGGTGACCAGCGAAACTCGTTTTTGCTGAAAGCCACGCCGGCAAATATCGGCATATAGTATTGCCCCACTTTAGTGCCAACGACCTCCTGAATCATTATTCCCATTTCTTCATTAAAATCGAGCAGGCCCCTTTCGGCACGGTATTCAATCGGATCGGGCCCGAAGACAGAGGCATAAACTTCGGCAATGGCATCCATTAAGGCTTCAAGCCGCTCTTTTTTAGGTCCTTGATTGGCCAGGAAAAGGCTTTTGTATTTGCCTGAAAAGGCGGCGCCCATTCTATCTTCCAGAAGCGATGAACTGCGCACGATGAGGGGAACATCCTTAAAATCATCCAAAGCCGCCGATAATCCCTGAACTATATCCGGCGGGAAATGAGCATTTTTAAAGGTCTGAATGATATGGGGATATTCCAGCCGGACTTGATTTATTTCCTTGTATTTCTGTTCGACAACGCCCTCTAAGTTGTTATACTGCATAAAATAAAGGACGACATCGGACGCGATATACCAGGTTTTGGGAATTTTAATGCTATTTAACAAATCATTAATACTGCCGGCTTTTCTGATGACTTTGCTGGCCAGAAATAATCCGGCGGTCTTCCCCCCCAGTTTACCATGGCTTTCAGACGTATAGATAACATTCTGCAGGAGTTCGCGAAAATCGGCAATATCGATAAAGTTTTTGGCAATATTGATATATTCCAACTGGTCGGAGAAAAATCTTCGAATCAGGGAGACTCTAACTCCCCGATGCGAGGCGGTGGCGGCGTCGATACCGGACGGCGCCGTACGATAATACCTTCGAATGGTCTGAACAATTTCCCCCAGCGAGGAATTACGATTAAGGGTTCGTACAAGGAGACTTATTTTATCTTCCTGAACCCATTTCTGGATGACCGATAGAATCTCATTATCATTTAAATGATCGGCGGCAATTTTAAAGGTTTCGTCGCTCAGGAAATCGCTGGAATGAGATAAAGCAATTTTCTGATACGGTTTATTCTGGTCACCCAAAGGTTGGCTTTCCATCATCTGTTCTTCAGGGCTGTAGTAGCGCAACAGCTGAATAGCTTCCTGAACGCCGTTCCAGCAGAGATAATTGAGCATTTTATGCGAAATGCTCAAGAAGAGATTGCGGTCGGTCTGGCGCAACAGATCCAGCGCTACCTGCCATTCGCTCTTATCGCCATTTGTAACGGATGGAACTGCGCCGGTCGGTCCCCCAAAGAGATGTTTCATGCGGCGATAAATAACGGCCTGGGCGAGGCGTTCGGCGATAATATTAAGGAGTTTGAATTCTTCTTTCAAGAAGGGCCCTTGATCGGCCATGGGAAGTTCCCGGGTATAATAGACCGATAATTTCCCCAACGCCCGATCCTGCATGATAAGATCGGTGCTCATGACCCATGGGGTTTCGTTGAAATTGGGCGGCTGATATGTATATTGCTCGAAGACAATTTTGGCCTGACAATATTCCGGGTATTGCCATCCCAAAGGAATCACCTGTATTATTTCCCCGAAAATATCATCGAGAGAAGCGGTCGCTTTATTCAGAACCTCTTCGATTCCGTAAAGGCAATTGAGCTCCTTGGCTCGCTCTCTCAATGAGTCGATTAATCGGCCGGAAGCTTTATCATCATCTACCATTGGCTAAAAATCCCGATATTTGATTGTCCCGTAACCAAAAGGCACAAAGCCATTAATATAATGCCGCCATTCATAATTGATTTCGGCAAATTGGGCCATTCCCAC
>CALMKK010000197.1 GCA_937867135.1 uncultured candidate division Zixibacteria bacterium | reverse complement strand
AATTTTGTGCGGACACAAAATCCGGAGGGGAATTTCGACCTACGAAAACTATTTTTAGAAGAGATGACAGGAGTGATGTCGAGACCACGTCCCCGTAGAACGGGAACTCAGGGGTCTCGACCTATTCAAGCTCATGAGTCTCAACCTATTCAAGTTGCCCAAGTTCGCCCCACCCGTGCTCGGCGGCTCCTTCCCGATCCGGCCCTTGACGGACAGACCCGCCGCCCAAAAAACCCAAGCACCCACCCCAAGGGGAATGAGTTACCCATTTATTCGATTTTATTGGACTTTTGAAGATTATGCTTGGCGCAAAGCAATTTGATATTGGCCGCCGTTAAACTCGTCCCGCCCTTTGAAAAAGGCAAGTCATGATCAAAATGGAGATTTTTCGAAGAACCACAGATAACACACTTCCCTTTATCGCGCTTCCAAACCTCTTTCTTGATCTCTGACGGAATGAGTCGAGTGTGCTTCAAGTCAACTTCATAATCTGTCATTTCGTCTGATGCGGTGGACAATTCAAGAATAAATTTAAAGACATTGCGGATGCCGTCAGAGCGGACCTCGTAATCCCGGAGATTAAAGAATCCTTTAAATGACCAAATCCCACTCATTATTTTTTCATATACTTTAATTCGTTCCGGTGGAGCCAAGCCCTTCTTATATTTTTCAATTGACTCTATAAATAATCCGTTTTGAGTTGGTCTGCCGTACTTTGTACTTTTGGGCTGATCGATTATTTTTGGGTCAGGATTTAAATCACTTTTTGGCTCATCATGACCCTCATATTCAATGGTGATTCCATCATCCAGGATAGCATCACTATATGGGGCATTCGACCTGCGAGACATTAAGATCACAGAATATCGGGGATTCAGACGGAAATTCATTCCTCGCTGCAATGTTTGCATATTCTCATTATCACACATCTGCCGATATGAGAAAATCTGATCCAGCACTTGAATTTCCTATTTCACTCCCACTCTATCGTTGCCGGGGGCTTCGACGAGATATCATACGTCACCCGGTTGACCCCTTTAACCTCGTTGATTATCCGGTTCGATATCAGCCCCAGTATCTCATGCGGAATCTTGGCCCAGTCGGCGGTCATGCCGTCGGTTGATGTCACCGCCCTAAGCGCGATAACATTCTCATAGGTCCGTTCGTCCCCCATCACCCCGACCGATTTAACCGGCAGAAGCACCGCGAACGCCTGCCAGATTTTGTTATACTGGTCATGCTTGTGGAGTTCCTCGATATAGACGGCGTCGGCCTCGCGCAATACCGCCAGCCGTTCCGGCGTGATTTCCCCTATAATCCGCACCGCCAGCCCCGGTCCCGGGAACGGGTGGCGCCCCACGAATTTCTCGTCCAGCCCCAATTGCCGCCCCAGCCGTCGCACCTCATCTTTGAATAATTCCCTCAGCGGTTCGATCAACTTGAGATGCATCCGCTCTTTTAAACCGCCGACATTATGATGCGATTTTATGGTCGCCGACGGCCCCTTGAATGATACCGATTCGATGACGTCCGGATAGAGCGTCCCCTGCGCCAGATATTCGATATCGCCGAGTTTCTTTGCCTCCGCTTCAAAAGCATCTATAAAAGTATTCCCGATAATTTTCCGTTTCGTTTCCGGATCCTCCACGCCCTTGAGCCGCTCCAGAAACAGCGCCGACGCATCAACCGGATGCAGATTCAACCCCAGCGATGACAGCATGTTCGTGACATCGATGAATTCGTTTTTGCGAAGGACGCCGTTATCGACAAAGATGGCATGAAGATTGCCGCCGATCGCCTTTTTCAATAACAGCGAGCAGACGGTGCTATCGACCCCGCCCGACAGGGCCAGAACCGCTTTATTGTTTCCCAATTTCTCCTGCAAATCCCGAACCGTGCTCTCGATAAACGATTCGGTCGTCCAGTCCCCCTTACAGCCGCAAATATCGAAAAGAAAATTATGCAATATCTGCTTGCCGTGCTCGGTGTGCATCACCTCGGGATGAAACTGCACTCCGTAAATATTCCTTTTCTCGGAGGCCGCGGCCGCCACCGGCAGATTGGGGGTCGTTGCGATCGACATAAATCCCGCCGGAAGCGTCTTTATCGAATCGCCGTGGCTCATCCAGACCCGGCTCTCGCGGGGGACATTTTTTAGAAGCGGGCTGTCGCCGGTAACGGTGATTTTGGCCGGGCCGTATTCCCGATTCTCGGAGCGGACCAGTTCCCCGCCGAAAACATCGGCAATTAGCTGGAGGCCGTAACAAATTCCCAGGATCGGCTTGGCGGTGTCGAAAAATGCCTTATCGAGGCGCGGCGAACCCGGTTCTTTCACCGACGCCGGCCCGCCCGAAAGAATATATCCCCGGATATTTTTGTCTTTATACGGCGCCAGATCGGCATTGCACGGTACAATTTCACAATAGATATTCTCTTCGCGCACCCGCCGCGCGATCAGTTGCGAATACTGCGCTCCGAAATCGAGTATCAGAATCATTTCGCTATGGGTAATCATCTCTACATTTTCCTTCTGCTTCGCGATGTCCAGTATTTCTTGAACCCCGGCGGAGTAATGACGGTATTCCGCTTCCAATGGAGATCGTCCCGCTCGGGATAATCGACAATATAATGCAATCCGCGCGATTCCTTCCGCCGCGAGGCGCTCCGCACGATCAAATCGGCCACCTGCGCCATATTGCGAAGCTCCACGATGGCATACGACGCCGGCTGGCTCAAATAGTACGAATTAATCATCCCCAGAATGAACTTGATCCGGTCGCGCGCCATCCGCAGGCGATCCCGGGAGCGGACGATCCCGAGAAAGTCCGACATCATTTTTCGCAGCATCAGACGGTCGTGCGATATCACGATCCGTTCGTTGATAAGCGCAATCGAGGAATGGAGCCATTCTTCGGCGGGCGGAACCTCGGGGAATTGCTTTTCCTTCCGGAATTTGACCGCCTCATCAGCGGCAAAATCCGACATCACCACCGCCTCCAGCAGGGAATTCGACGCCAGCCGGTTGGCCCCGTGCATTCCCGTGAAGGCCGATTCGCCACAAACATACATTCCTTCGATATCGGTGGAACCGTCCAGACAGGCCACCACCCCGCCGCAACAATAATGGGCCGACGGCACCACCGGAATCGGCTCTTTGGTGATATCGATTCCGCGCCGTTTGCACTCCCGGTAAATATTGGGAAACCGCTTTTTAATGAAGACCGCCGGTTTGTGGCTGATATCGAGATAGACACATTCATCGCCGTGCTTCTTGATTTCGCTGTCGATCGCCCGCGCCACGATATCCCGGGGCGCTAATTCCTTGAGGGTATGATATTTCTTCATGAATTTCTCGCCGGCGGCGTTCACCAGTATCGCCCCTTCCCCGCGCACCGCTTCGGAA
>CALMKK010000196.1 GCA_937867135.1 uncultured candidate division Zixibacteria bacterium | reverse complement strand
AAATTCCGACAAGAGATCGTCGACCAGGTCCTGTTTGAGGGTAGAAGGAGTGGTATGGCCTCGGCCAGATACTGCGCCACACTGGCCCCGACATTACCGGCTCCGATTACTGCTACTTTCCTGTTCATTTTTCCTCCACGTTTTGTTTATTAAATCCGACTTTTTGACGCACCGTCAACACCGTTTGCCCGGCATCGCGTATCAGTGCGGCCTTAATTATCATCCCTTCTTTAACAATATTATTCAGGAGGGCCTGTGGCTCCCTCACAGATTTGAAAAAAACCTTATCCGAAACGCCATCGGGCAAATCGGAATGAAGATAGACATGAGTCCTCTCCGCTATTTGTTCGACTCGATGCAATTTATGGACACCGAACCGGTCCAGGTTAGCACGGCCGCAATCCGGTTCAGAATTCCAGCTATCGGCCAGCTTGTAAAAACTTTCGCTCCCTATCCCCTCATAACAGGGAGAGAATAGAATTATGGTGCCGCCGTCTTTGAGGGCGGTCTGACAATTTTCAAGTGATTTTTGAAGTTGATAGAGATTGCTGTCCAATGGCGGACGAACTTCGCCCAGTATAAGATCATAATTATGATCCGATCTGACGCCGAAAATATTTTCTGCCAGCAAGGCGGCTTTCCCAAAAGAGTCTTTTATATTGCCGCAAAAAATCCCGGCAATTTCCCCGCCCGGAACGGCGACAACTTGAATGCTGAAAATCAGTTTATCGGCCACTAATTGCATCAACGCTTCCAGATCCTCGGCCACCGGATTGCCCTCGAGGCACATCGGGGCGGCTTCGAAACTCACGGCCCGGGCGTGATTGCGAACTGTGGTATCATAATCGCACAATCCCGGAAAAATTGATTTTCTGCCGCCGGTGAAACCGGCAAAATAATGCGGTTCGACCGATCCGATAACGACAATATGCCGCGCCTCAAACAAATGCCGATTAATATATACAGGGTAACCCGAAGCATCTTCACCTTGCTTCACCATACGGCCCCGATCGCGGGCATCGTGCACCACAATTCGACTCTTAAAAATATCATACTGTCGGCCGAATATTTTCCGCAATTGCGTCTCAGTGGGCGCCTGATGACAGCCGGCGGCGACAATAAATAAAGCGCGGTCGTTGATATGGCCATTATCATCAAGCCAGGTCAGAATTTGCCCGGTCGGCGTATGTCGATAGGCATCATTGACCACGTACAGATCGGCTGAAGATAGTGGAAAAAGGCCGGTTTCTTCATCTTTCAGGGCAGAATTGAGTGCCGAAAAGTCGAACGGAACCTCTCTATTCATATATTCGTACTCATCAAGCGAGACGTTCTTCGGCAATTCCAGGGTAAGCTGTTTATCACCGTAGTTGATGCTTATTTGCATATCTCATCCAAAGAAAAAGGCAATTTCAACTGCGGCATTCTCCGGGGAATCAGAGGCATGAACGGAGTTTTCCTGGATGTTTAAAGCGATTTCCTGCCGCAACGTGCCGCACGGCGCCTTGGCCGGATCGGTGGCGCCGATCAGGGTTCGCAAATCGGCGACGGCGTTCTGTTTGCGAAGCAGAATAGGCACGACCGGCCCCGATGACATGAACTCCACCAGAGAATCGAGAAATGGCTTGCCCTCATGGACTGCGTAGAATTTTTGTGCTTTCGCCGGGGTAAGCCGTTCCATTCTCATCTCGACAATCTCAAAACCGGCTTTTTCCAGCCGGCTTATTATATGTCCAATCAGATTTCGCCGGGTCGCGTCCGGTTTGATTATTAAAAGGGTTTTCTCCAAGAAAATCTCCCTTATTTATTTCTGTTTTTTGGCTTTCTTGGCCACGGCAATTCCCAGCTCCAGGGCCTTGAAATTCTTTTCTTCGGTGCCGCGAGGCGCCCGTTTCATGACCACTTTCTCGATTGATTCGCGCGAAACGATTCCGGTCAATTCGGCGATGGCTCCCAGGGCAATAACATTAGCTACCATGATATGTCCAATTTCTTCGCGGGCCAGGCGGGTAAAGGGAAAGCCGAAATACGACTTGGTCGGAACCTGTGTAACCAGGACCGAATCGACCACCAGGATGCCGCCTTCTTTTAAATCGGGGTAATATTTATCGCAGGCTTCCTGGGTCAAGGCCAGCAATAAATCCAATTTCATGGTTTTGGGATAATAGATCTCGCCTTCCGAAATTACGACGTCGGAGCGGCTGGCGCCGCCGCGGGCCTCCGGGCCGTATGACTGCGTTTGCACCACATTTTTGCCGTCGCCGGTGCCGACCGCCTCGGCCAGCATCACTCCGGCCAGAATCAAACCCTGCCCGCCGGAGCCGGAAAAACGGATCTCATAGCGATCGCTTTTGTGCTTTGCTGCCGTTGTCATTTGCTTTCCTCCTTTGCGGCCAGGCGTTCCACCAGCATCCGGTATTCTTCGCAGAATTCCGTGGCGTCGGTTTCATGGAGCAGTCCGGTGACAAATTTACCCGCCATTTTCTCGGGCGGAAGTTTCACCGCCGCCTGAATCGGCATAGCATGATCTTTCATCCAGCCGATCATCGCCACCGCGTCACCTTCGCGATTCATCCGACCGTAATAGGTGTGGCAATTGGAAACCGCCTCAACCACGGCAAAGCCCTTTTTGCTTATGGCACCCTGAATTAATTTTTCCAACTGCTGCACATGATAAACCGTTCCCCGGGCGACATACGAAGCGCCCGCCGCAATGGCCAACTTGGAAATATCAAATTGCTTTTCATAATTGCCGTACGGAGCGGTCGTGGCATGCGCACCGGCCGTCGTGGTCGGAGAGAATTGCCCGCCGGTCATGCCGTAGATTTTGTTATTTATCAGGATGGTCGTGATATCGATATTGCGGCGGCAAGCGTGAATAAAATGATTCCCGCCGATAGCCAGAGCGTCGCCGTCGCCTGTTATCACTATCACTTTCAGTTCCGGTTTGGCGAATTTTACACCGGTGGCAAAGGCCAGAGCCCGGCCATGAGTGGTATGAAGAGTATTAAAATCAAGATAGACCGGCAGACGGCTGGAGCAACCGATTCCCGACACCACCGCGACGCCGTCTTTATCCAGACCGAGACGATCAATGGCCCGGATAAGGGCCCCCATGACAATACCGTTGCCGCATCCGGCGCACCAGACATTGGGGAATTTCTTTTTGGCCCGCAGATAATGATGCGTCACATCGGATTTCTGCTGTACGTCGGTAGCCATTATTTGACCTCCTTAATCTTCTCGAAAATCTGCTGCGGCGGCATCACTTCGCCGTCATACCGTCCCAGGAAATACACCTCCGTATGATCGGGAACGATTCTTCTGATTTCATGAACCACTTGTCCCATATTCAATTCGGCCACCACTACTTTGCGGACATTGGCCAGCAGTTCCCGAATCTGGGCATCGGGAAACGGCCAGAGCGTTAACGGTTGAATGGCGCCGACTTTTAGGCGGTTTTCCCGGGCGATTTTGACGGCTTGAATGGCCGCACGAGCCACCGTTCCACAGGAGATCACGGCGATTTTGGCGTCATCCATCATCTCCGTGCGCAAATTGACTATTTCATCGGAGAAGCGCTCAATTTTCAGTTTCAATTTATCGAGCTTTTCCTTTATTTCCGCCGCCACATTGGTGGGAAAACCGGCTTGATCATGCGTAAGGCCGCTCACATTGTAGCGATACCCTTCACCGAAAGCGGCCATAGGGCTGACGAAATTGGCGGTCAACTCAAAATGCTTATACCAATCGGCCGGAACATCCGGCTTTATCCGATGCCGGACTTCCAGTTCGCCCGGCTCCGGAATAATCATCATCTCCCGCATATGTCCCAGGACTTCATCGGTCAATACGGTAACCGGGGTGCGGAACCGTTCCGACAGATTAAAAGCCCGAACCGTTTGTTCAAAGCATTCTTTCACGGATGAAGGCGCCAGAGTAATAGCGGTATAATCGCCATGCGTCCCCCAGCGCGCCTGCATGATATCGGACTGGCTGATTTTGGTCGGCAGACCGGTTGACGGGCCGCCGCGCTGTACATCGACAATGACGCAGGGCGTTTCGGTCATATAGGCATACCCGATATTTTCCTGCATCAAAGAAAAGCCGGGGCCGGAGGTAGCGGTCATGGCCTTGGAACCGGCATTGGAGGCTCCGATAACGGCGGCGATCGATCCGATTTCATCCTCCATCTGAATAAACTTGCCGCCTATTTTCGGCAACTCCCGGGACAGGCCCTCGGCGATTTCGGTGGACGGGGTAATGGGATAACCGGCAAAGAAATTCAGTCCGGCATACAGCGCGCCCTGGACACAGGCTTCGTTCCCCTGAAGCAACCTCGCCCTGTTTTGTTTATTATTTGTCATCTATCCTGCCTCCCCATCACTTATAATTGGAGGTTATGGCAAAATCCGGACAATGAAGCCAGCAGATTGCACATTGTGTACATTTTTCCGGATGAGCCAAAATCGGTTTGCCGTCGCGATCCGGCTCAAGGACTTTATTGGGGCAAAAGGCGATGCAAATATTGCATCCCTTGCACCAATGCAGAAATATATTAAGGGGAGGCAAAGCGCCTTCCGGTTTATTCGCATCCTCCGGAGTAGTTTCCGAGACTTGCGGTTTTGATTCGGCATCAGTCATATCGTGATCTCCTTTAAGAGAAGCATAGATTAATTCTAACTTCTCTTTTGGCCGCCTTTCTTTGTTTTACCCGGCACTTTCCCGGACGCCGTTTTATTTGGCTTTTTGACTGCCATTTTCCCCGATTTCTTCAATGGTTTGGCCTTTGCAGCCGGTTTGGCTTTTAATCCTTTTTTAATTCCGGCCATTTTCTGTTTTATCAACTGCGGAATTTGGGTCGGTGAATCGGCCACGGGGATTCCAGCTTTATTCAGAGCTTCAATTTTATCTTTGGCCGTTCCGGAACCGCCTGAAATAATGGCTCCGGCGTGCCCCATTCTTTTTCCGGGAGGTGCCATCCGCCCGGCGATAAACCCGACCACCGGTTTGGTCATCTTGGTTTTCACATAGCGGGCGGCCATTTCTTCGTCGTTGCCGCCGATTTCACCAATCATCACGACCGCTTTGGTCGCCGGATCGGCTTCAAACATCTCCAGCACGTCCAGGAAATTGGTTCCTATAATCTGATCACCGCCGATGCCGATGCAGGTGGTCTGACCGATTCCGGCGGAAGTCAGGGCCCAGATAGCTTCATATGTCAGAGTGCCGGATCGGGAAACGACACCGACCGGCCCTTTGGCCACAATCGTGCCCGGCATGATGCCGACTTTCGACTCACCGGGAGAAATAAGACCGGGACAATTGGGACCGATCAAGCGCGCCCCTTTGGACTTGACATATTCATACACTTTCAACATATCATTGGCCGGCACGCCTTCGGTGATACAAACGACCAGCTTGATGCCGGCGTCAACCGCTTCGTACACGGCGTCAATGGAAAAGGCCGGCGGAACATAGATGACCGAGGTATTGGCGCCGGTTTTGGCGGCCGCCTCGGCGACGGTATTGAAAACCGGAATGCCGCTTATGGTTGTGCCACCCTTACCCGGCGTCACGCCACCGACTACATTGGTGCCGTATTTTTTCATCTGGTCGGCGTGGAAAGAACCATCGCGACCGGTAATGCCCTGCACCACCACTTTGGTTTTTTTGTTGATGAGGATACTCATTTTTCACCTCCCGCCGCGGCCGGCTCGATTTCGGCCAGAGCGATTGCTTTCTTGACCACATTGTCGAGAGTGTCGGCCGATTCCAGATGGACCTTTTTGAGAATGATTTTGGCTTTGTCTTCGTTGGTTCCGGTCAACCGCACCACAATGGGCACTTCCGGTTTCAGTTGTTCGTACGCCATCACGATGCCGTTGGCGACATCGTCGCATCGGGTAATCCCGCCGAAGATATTGATAAGAATGGCCCGGACATTGGAATCGCGGAGGATTATCCCCATGGCCGTAAGTACTTTTTGCGGGTTGGAGGAGCCCCCGATATCGAGGAAATTGGCCGGGTCGCCGCCATAAAATTTAACCAGATCCATCGTGGCCATCGCCAGTCCGGCGCCATTAACGATACATCCGATATTCCCGCTGAGTTTGACAAAGGACAGGTCGCCGTCGCGGGCCTCCATCTCGGACGGATCCTCGGCATCGAGATCCCGAAGGCCCTCGATTTCTTTGTGACGGTACAGGCCGTTGTCGTCGATATTGATTTTGGCGTCCAGAGCGACCACTTTGCCGTTGGGCGTCGTTATCAACGGATTAATTTCGACCAGAGAGGCGTCGATTTTCCAGTATGTATCATACAATTTCATGATGATATCGGTGGCCTGGCGCACCAGATTGAAATCGGAATAGAGTTTCATGGCCAGATCACGGGCCTGATATGATTTTAACCCGATAATGGGGTCGACCGCCAGCTTAAAAATTTTCTCCGGGGTTTTGGCGGCGACCTCTTCGATATCGATCCCCCCGGCCGGGGAAACCATGATAACCGGTTTCTTCTGCGCCCGGTCGATGATAATGCCGACATAGGATTCGGAAACGATATCGGCCGCTTCAGTCACCAGGACTTTTTTAACGGTCAATCCCTTAATGTCCATGCCGATAATTTTCTGGGCCCAGACCCGCGCCGCTTCGGCATTTTCGGCGTACTGGATACCGCCGGCCTTGCCGCGGCCCCCGACATGCACTTGAGCCTTAATCATCACAGGTCGCCCAAACGATTCGGCGATCGCCACCGCCTCGGCGGCGCTGGCGGCCATCTGTCCTTTCGGGACCGGGATGCCGTTGGCAGCGAAGATATCTTTGGCTTGGTACTCGTGTATCTTCATTTACCGTCTCCAATAAAACTTGAGTTACACTATTCTTTATGTTTGTGATTTGCCAGATATGACCGGGCAAACTCCGTTAATTTTTCTCTGGTGTTATCCGACGGTTCATCAAGGACTTTTTCCATCAGATAATCTAAAACCTCGCCTATTACAGGCGATTCGGGCAGATCGAAGAGCTCCATCAAGTCACGGCCGTTAAGAGCGAGATCTTTCAAGCCGAAGGGCGGGCGTTTCTCCAGTTCCGACTTTATATTTCGTTCGAATTCGTCGACATCATCGGTGCGGCCGCCCTTTCCCTGTCCGACCACGTCGGCCCGGCGCAGATCAAGCAAATCAAAAATCAGGTCCTGGCCCACGCGCCGAATCAACCGCCGCAACCCTTTTTCCGAAACGCCGGTAACAAACATGTGCTTATCCACCAGCACCGAAACATTGTTAATCAGATCGGTGGAGTACCGCAGCCGCCGCATTATTCGCGCGGCCGTTTTGGAACCGGTTTTTTCATGCCCGTAAAAAGTGGCACCCTGCTCCACAAGCCGCCTGGCTTGCGGTTTGGTTATATCGTGGAAAAGCGCGGCCAAGCGAATCTGGAGTACTTTCGGGGTGGCGTCGATAGTGTGCATGGTATGCTCGAATACATCATAGGCGTGAAATCCGCCCGGCTGTTCCACTCCGACCGTCGCCTCCAGTTCGGGAATAATATGCTTCAAAAGCCCGGATTTTTGCATCAGGCGGAAACCGTACGAGGGTTCCTCGGAACGAAGAAGCAACTTATTAATTTCTTCCGCAATCCGTTCGGCCGAGACGCTCGCGATGAGGGCGGCATGGTTCTTAATTGCGGCGAAGGTTTTCGATTCGACCTCAAATTTGAAACGGGCCGCAAATTGCACCGCCCGCACCATCCGAAGCGGGTCCTCGACAAATGAATTTTCCGACACCATCCTGATACAGCGATTTTTGAGATCGGCCATGCCGTGCAGGGGATCGATTAAATCGCCGCCGTCAAGCGGGAGCGCCATGGCATTGATCGTGAAATCGCGCCGGACCAGATCATCTTCGATTTTCAGATCCGGATCAAAGGCGACATCAAAATCCCGGTGACCGATACCGGTGGAAATTTCTTTTCGGGGAAGAGCGATATCGAAGGTATCATGCCTTTCACCCCGAAACTGGGTGAATTTTATCACGCCGAAAGAGCGGCCGACCAGATCGACCCGCCCATGTTCGGCCAGAATTTTGGACAATTCCTGATACGGGATGCCGCACACCAGGTAGTCCCGTTCCTTCGTGGCCGCGGGCGGCGATAAAAATTTGTCGCGAACCGCCCCGCCGACCTCGTAAATCCTGCCTTTCGACAGGATGGCCGATATGACCTTATCCGATATGCGGCACATAATAATCAATCCGGTACGATCCTTGTTCCGGCGGTACCGTCCAGTGCCTTTCCGGCATTATTAAAAGAAGTTATTATCACTTCCTTGCCGCCTCCTTTGAGAAATTGCAGGGCGGCCTGTATTTTCGGACCCATCGAACCGGGAGGAAAATGCCCGTCCTTGACATATTGTTCCATTTCCGAGACGGTGACCTGATTCAGCCATTGTTCATCGAGCCGTCCGAAATTAACAGCGACTCTATCAACCGAAGTTAAAATTATCAGGATTTCAGCCTGGATTTCGTTTCCCAGCACGGCCGAGGCAAGATCCTTGTCGATTACGGCATCCAGCCCTTCCAAATTCCCTTTGTCATCAATATAAACCGGGATGCCACCACCGCCCGCCGAGATGACGACTGTACCTTGATTGACAAGCGCCTTTATGGTTTCCGATGCCACCACCGAAAGAGGTTGCGGAGACGGCACCACCCGCCGCCAGCCGCGATTGGCATCTTTCTTGACAATCCATCCCCGTTCTTTGGCAAATCGCTTGGCTTCATCTTCGCTGTAGAATTGGCCGATGTACTTCGACGGTTTGGCGATTTGCGGGTCCTCAGGGTCAATAATAATTTGCGTGATGATGGTAACCACGGGGCGTTCGAGTCCTTCTTTTTTCAAGCGATTTTGAAGGGACTGCTCGATCATATATCCCATGCCGCCTTCAGTGTCGGCGACACATACCCCGAGCGGAAGAATCGGCGCCTGTCCGCGGGCCAGCTCGACGCGCAAGATGGCATTGCCGACCTGCGGGCCGTTGCCGTGCGTAATTACCAGTTTATATCCGGCGCGCGCCAGTTCGACAATACCATCGAGCGACTTACGGGTATGCGCGAACTGGTTGGCGATAGTATCTTCAATGCCCGGCTGGGTGATGGCATTGCCTCCCAATGCCACCACCGCCGTCTTGCCGTTTAATTGCGACATGAATTTTTCAGTCTTTCCGAGATTTTCCTTTGGCCCTGGAGGGGCTGGAAAAAGTCCCGACGAGAACATCGGCCAGGGTCGGTTTGCCGATTTCCTGCAGGTCATAAAATACCCGCGCCGTCGGCTTTTTAAGTTTTATTACCCGGCGCAGATCAATCGGGGTCGCCGCAATGATAGTGTCGCAGGGGACCTTCTCAATGGTTTTCTGAAGATCGGCCAACTGCTTCCCGAAATATCCCATCGCCGGCAGGAGCGAGCCGATATTGGGATATTTCTTAAACGTATCCGCTATGGTCCCGACCGTATATGGCCGCGGATCAATAATTTCACCCGCGCCGTACTTCATGGCCGCCATCATCCCGGCGCCGTACTTCATTTCGCCGTGCGTCGTGGTCGGGCCGTCTTCTATAACCAGAACTTTCTTACCGCGAATCATTTCGGGATGTTCGACCATGATGGGGGAAGCGGCATCCACCACGACCGCATCGGGATTATAGTACTGAATATTATCGCGAACCTCGTTGATTCCTTCCAGAGAGGCGGTATCAATCTTATTAATAACGATGACATCGGCCATGAGAAGGTTGACCTGGC
>CALMKK010000195.1 GCA_937867135.1 uncultured candidate division Zixibacteria bacterium | reverse complement strand
CGGGGGCCGCAGGCGCGGCGGCTTTCTCCTGGGCAAATGTGGGGGCCATGAAGATCGCCAGAGCGGCAATAATTGTGAAAGTAATCACAAACTTCTTCATTAAAACAATCCTCCTTAGGCGGTCTGCCTTATATTGGTTAGTTTCATACCCAAAAATCGCGTTCTTTTCGTTTCTACTTATACAATATAATCAGGACAATAGCAATCTTTTTTTGACAATTTTATATTCTGCCGAAACATTATTTTACCTTAAGGATAATACCGATAAATACAGAAAAAAAGGCCCCTTTGCGGGGCCTTTTTTAATGGAAATAATTCAATGTGAAGCAATCGGGCCGTAGCGTCGTTTGCCGATCATTACGCTATTCATATAAGCGATGGAATTCGCCAAAACGCTTCTGACATAAGCCGGATTATGAACGCCTTCGGAGCGGTCGCCTTCAATCATCAGATAGTTGAATAATGTGCCGGCGACGTTTTTGTCGGCGATGGTCAAGGTGTCATCGGTGGGGACATTCGGCAAATATTCGCCTTGAGAGAAGGCCAGCACCCCAAAATCGACAAGTTGCTCGCGAAGAGTATCTATCATAGCGACGACATCGGTTTGGATATTGTCGTAGTTATAGTCCTCGGCGGTAGTGTGGCAACCGGTACAGACGCTGGAAAGATCACTGCCGGTTTCCTCGTCAATCATGTTCCAACTATGGCCGCCGATTTTGTAGCCATCGTGAACCTGAGGATTGGCCATATGACAACCGATACAGGCATTGGGGACTTGGGTAGCATGAGTACTTTTCTCGTAGGTGTAGCCCTCGATTTCATAACAATTGCTGCCATTGAGAATATCGGCCTGCATGCTGTGGTGAGGTCCCCAGCGGTTGGAGGTTATTTCATAATCATCGGTGTCAATAGCATTGGCTCCCATTCTGGCCTGATGGCAGCTGGCACAGAGGTTGCCTTCGCCATGATCGAAAGTATCCCCATTAGCAAGGGTAACGGCGGCGGTGGTCCGCAGGGCCAGGCTTCCGGAGGTATGTGGGGCATGACAAGTGAAGCAGTGGATGGCGGCGGGATGATCGTAAGGAGCCTTATCCGCACCGGTGGCCAGATAATCGAGGAAGCCGTTATCGCTGTGGCATCTCCCGCAGGATCTGCGGTTGGTGTAATCGACATTGTTGCCGGAGGCGTGGACGGAATTGTCATATTCGCCTTCGGCCTGAATCAGACGGCTGTCGGCATCGCCGTGGCAGGTGAAGCAACTGGTCAGAGCGCTGGATTCTTTGCTTTCATAAACGACTTTGCGCTCACACCCGGTTGCCAGGAGCAAGAGTGCCATTAATGCAATCGGCCCCAAAAGACGTAAGAGTTTCATAATACTACTCCTTTAGAAGGACAGTTCTTTAATTAAATTAATTTCTACTATATTGGCCGTGTAATAATTATCCAGAAGCAGATAGTCATCGAAATTGTGCAGATTATACACGACTTCCAAATGGTGATTTTTTACAAAGCGATACCCGGCCGTCAAACGGAGGTTATAGCTTTCGACATCAAGGTCGCGCTGACTGCGGTAATAGGTCGCTTCGCAGGCGCCGGTCAGGTTGTGGTATTCGTGCAGATTGAGGGAGCCGTAAAGGACGTGATCGCGGAATTCGAAAGTTTGGGTCCGGTTCTCGTATTTGCCGGTAGAGAAGGAATAACCGGCCGCAAGATCGCCCCATTTCTTTAAGATTAGAGAAGCATCGGCGCCGAGGCGATTGAAATCAGTCTTACTGCCGATATCATCGTTCTTTCTTTGTTTGTTTTCAAATTTGAGTTCGATTGAGCCGTTCTTTAGTTTATTATACTTTGCGGCCAGGCGGTAGCGGGTGCGATCCTCATTTCCCAGTAGGCGGACACCATCTTTAACATCTTCGGCCCGTGAGCCGAATTCGCCGCGGAACTCGAGATCGGCGGCCGGTTTGTACCAGCCCGATGCATAATAAGAATTGGCCCGCACCTCATTGGCGAAATCATCGTTGACATCATTCTGATACCCCAGAGTGGCTCCGCCCTGGCCGGGTTGGACCAGAGTGATATATACCGTGTGGGCCAGATTATCGGTGGCAATCAAATCACTGTCGGAGCTGGTGCGGTCAAATATAAAGTGATAATTGAGCGAGAGATTTCGGGTGAAATTGAGAAGGGCCCCGCCCCAAACGGTATTGGTACTGTATTTAAAATCAGTAGTTTTATATTTGGTTTCGAAATGGCGGTAACCCCCGGATAATGTTATCCAGTCATATTGCGGAACGGGCAGAAGGGCATCGAGCCGAATGTTATATCGTTGCTGGTCGCGGGAGGCGTCGTTATTATCTTTATAATCGGCGGTGCGGTACTCGGCCTGAAACATCCGACCGCGATTGTTGAACCTGAAGCCGGCGTTGTAGCAATTCTGGCGGTAGTCCATTTCGGTGGTGGCATAGGGTAGTTCGGGGTAGAAAAGGGCGGTTGTGGAGCCGTGGAGATTGACAAGATTGCCGCCGCCGAACAATTTCAGGTATTTGCTCGGGTAGTACCACAATGAGGCTCCGGTCATGTTTCGCCGGGTGAAGCTGTTTCCTTCGGCGCCGTAGATGCGGCGATATTGATTATTGTTCAGGGAAAGTCCGAACAGACCCGGTTTGCCGAAGCCCAAAATCAGATTGCGATTATTGAGCGTGATATTTTTGAGGTCGGCATTGAGCCGCAGGCCGCTGGGGAAATAGTAATAAAATTTTTCCAAGGAAAGGCCCAAGCCTTCATAGTCATTGAAAGTCGGCTGGTTAATGGCCTGATTGCCTTTTTCATCAATTACAGTATAGCCTACACGAATATTGCCGTTGCCGCTGTTCTCCGCCCTGGTAAGGCTGTTATGCGCCAGGAGGAGGATCAGGGCCGCCATGATAATTTTAAATAATTTCATAATCACCTCCTCACTGGCCCAATTCCGTTCCATGACAATCGGACTGGAAGCAATTGGGAAAGAGTTTTACTCCAAGGTCGGGGTCGAGGAAATCTTTATTGCTGTTGGAGCCGTGGATTTCAGTATGACAGAAAACGCAGGCGAAGCGGCTCCCCAGACCGCTGTGCATGGTGCGATGCTGGGGCGGAACGCCGTGACATTGCAGGCAGGCGCCGTTATCGGGCTGGGTCAACAACCTGTCGTTGGGCGAACCGTGCGGATTATGGCACTCGGTACATCCGCCGCCGTTGACGGCGTGCTTGTAAACCACCGGGTGTTCGTATAGGAACGGCCCCGCTTTATCGCCGTGGCAACTCTGGCAGGTCCAATCCATTCCGACCGCGAGGGTCGGATCTTTCAAATCGGACATTTTGTGGCAATCGGTGCAACGGATATTTCCGGAGACCAAAGGATGAGACGAACGCTGTTTAAATTCCCTGGCCACGTTTGTGTGACAGGAGGCACAGAAATTTTCGTTGTCATCTTTGACCAGGCCGCGATTGTGATTGTCGTGAATGGAATGACAATCAAAGCAACCGAGACCGGCGCGGAGATGCGGGTCGGCGGAGGCCATTCCGGCCTGGTGAACGGTAGCGTGACAGCGGCGGCACAATTCCGCCTGCTTGTCGGGAGTCAGGCCGCTGATATTGGTGATGGTTTCGGCGGATGGATTATCCAGATGTTTTTCCCATCCGTCATGACATCCGATACATCCGACTCCAATGGATGATTTGGGGGAGACATCGGATTTCATCTGGTGGGCTGTGCCTTTCAAAGAAGCCGCCTTGTCATCATGACAAGTAAGGCAATCGGACGATTTTTTGACCAAATCCTGATTATCGTAGTACTGTGCCGATACTCCGGAAATCAGTAGTAGAGTCAGAATCGGGGCCAGTATTGCCTTATGCGGCAGTTTTGGAAATCTTCTCTTATTAATCATATTTGAGAGAATCCTATTTATGCATCAACTTTCTATTATCTTGAGATTCGCTATGAACGGCATTCGTCCAATGCTTGTTAAAACTTTCACAAACTTTCATAAAATCAGCCGTTCTTATTATCGAGAATCAAATTTTGAGTGGAGACTTTAACAATCCTTGTCATAATATACCCTGCCTAAAAGGTTTTTGATATCCATACATAAAATACCTTTTTGGTCTTAATTGTCGGCTATTAATAGCAAAGTTTAACCGCTCGGTCAAGCAAAAAGATAAGAATTTAAAATTTTCAGTGCAATAATAATTTAATACTTTACAAAAATATAAATGATTTGATCCGCAATGCCGAGGGAGCCGCGCGAAAGTTCGCAATATCATTGTCAAAGGCGCTTTTTAAAATTCGCTCTTGCCAATGAATCACTGTCGACCGGCGTAAATAGTGGGAATTTGAAATATCATAAATTGAGGTAAATATGAGCAAATTGCTTTGTCTTTTATTTGTGGCGATGATATCGACCGGTTCCGTTTTCGGGCAGGCAACTATTGATCGCGGTGAAATGAAAAAGGGAGAAGCCGATACCCTTCGATTCCCGGAGGAAAAACATCTGCGGAATATTCGAATGCTGACTTTCGGGGGACAGAACGCCGAGGCCTATTTTTCTTTTAACGAGAAGATGCTGTCATATCAGGCCGCTTTCGACGATATGAAGTGCGATCAGATATTTATTATGAATACCGATGGGGGCAATCGCTGCATGATTTCCACCGGCCGGGGGCGGACCACCTGTTCCTATTTTCTTCCGGGAGACAGCGAGTTGATCTATTCCTCGACCCACCTGGCCGATTCGGCATGCCCGCCGCCGCCGGATATGTCGCACGGGTATGTCTGGAAGCTGTATGATACATTCGATATTTTCAGGGTTAAAATCGACGGTTCTGGATTGACCCGTCTGACGGCGTCGCCCGGATATGATGCCGAAGCGACGGTATCGCCGAGAGGCGATAAGATTGTATTTACGTCGACCCGCGACGGCGACCCTGAAATCTATACCATGAAACCGGACGGGACCGATCAGACACGATTGACATTTGAAAAGGGGTATGACGGCGGGGCGTTCTTTTCGAGCGACGGCTCTCAAATCGTATTCAGGGCGAGTCGGCCGAAGACGGCCAAAGATTCGGCCGATTATCATGAATTGGTGAAAGACGGGTTGTACCGTCCGACGGCGCTGGAAATATATGTGATGGATGCGGACGGCAAAAATATGCGGCAGGTGACCAGTCTGGGAAAGGCCAGTTTTGCGCCGTATTTTTTCCCGGATGGCAAGAGGATAATATTCAGTTCCAATGCCAACAGCGCCTCGGGCCGCGATTTTGATTTGTATATAGTCAATACCGACGGTACCGGTCTGGAGCAGGTCACTTTTAATCCGACTTTCGATGGATTCCCGATGTTTACTCGGGATGGAAAACAGCTGGTTTTTGCCTCGAACCGTTTCGATAGAAAACCAGGGGAGACCAATATTTTTATGGCCGACTGGGTCGACTAAATGCTTCAATTTGCTTGACAAATGTAGAGTTTGCAATACATTTAAGTATAGATATTTATCCGGAGAAAAGGCAATCAAATTGGGCAAATAGGGAGGTGCGATGAAGTTAAGGAATTTGCTTTTCGCGGGATTGCTGATAATATGCAGTCCAATATTTCTTTTCGCCCAGGATTTGCAGTATTTGCCGGTTTCGACATTTATTGATATTCCCGACGGGATTGCGGCGAATACGGTCAGGGCCGGGGTGCCATTCAAAATCAATATTTATCTCAGCAATGATTCTATGGGGGCATTGAATCAAATTATTTTTCCGCTTTTATTAAAGAGCCCCGATTCGATTACGGAGATAACATATTTGCCTCCGGATTCCGGCGATATCAGGCTGGGTAGTTTTGCCCTCTTGAACGGATTCGGCGACGGGGGTTACTGGCCTGTTTATAACTATGTCGGAGGGATGAGTTGGGACGGCATTCTGCCTGATAGCATGATGCATATCGGCGTAAGCGCCAATAGTCTCTGGCCGCCCGATTCGTCTTTTATACGACGCTATAGCATGAAACTTCAAATAGATCAGCCGGGCACGATTTGTCTGGAATGGTTTATGTATCAAACGATGCTGGATCCGCCACCGCCGCCGGTGAAGCCATTCGAGCCGGTTTGTCTGAGAGTGGTTGATACCGCAGTTTGCGGCGACGCCAGCGGGAACACGATAGTCAATATACTGGATGCGGTTTATCTATTAAGTTATATCTATAGGGGCGGACCGCCGCCGGTTCCGCTCTGGACCGGGGACGCCGATAATTCCGGATCCTTGAACATAATGGATGTCTCCTATTTGATCCGATTTCTATATAAGGGGGGGCCTGCTCCGGTATGTACCACCGTGCCATCGGGCGATCTGATTAATCATGGACCGTGCAAAAGTTTTATGGCGGCGAAAATCGCCGACACAATCGCTTCCGATCAGGATTGCGTTCAA
>CALMKK010000194.1 GCA_937867135.1 uncultured candidate division Zixibacteria bacterium | reverse complement strand
AGCGCGAGAGCATGCCGGCCGCCGCCGCAGGCCATATCATATATCCGGGAGTCGGCCCGTTTCAAATATCTCGATAGAAAGGCAACCTCGACCTCCGTCGGAATTCCCCAATCGTGCACTAACTCATACAGCCGCCGGGAAAACGAATAATCACCGTAGGGAAGGGTCCGTTCAAAAGGAGCCGGCTTTCCCAAATTGACTGTGGTTTCGGTGTTCAAAGTTGTCATTCCGCCCATTCTGTACCTCGACCCTTAAATCGGACAAACCGTTATTGAGATAATAAAAAAGCGGCCCGCAATTATCTGGGGCGGTTATTTTTGTCGGGATTTTGAACGGATAATAGGGAGATCCCCATTAGACGGGATTATTGAAATTGCCCTGCCGGGCCAGGACCTTTCCCAGATTGTATGCTTCATCCAGTTTGGCCCGATCCCCGGCCACCGGCCCGATTTTCGTCCAATCGGACCCGGCATAATAAAGCGTCCCCGAATTGATTATTTCCACCCATTTGAAAAAGCCGGCCACTACTTTGCGGGCGCACTCAAATTCCCCCCGTTCCCCGCCGACCAGCACCATCGCGCCCCATCTCTTGCGGGTCAGTATCTTTTTGAACCGATGCCCTGTTTTCTCTTCAAAATCCGGCGGGCGAAGGCAATTGCACCGATCAATGAACATTTTGGCCTGGGCCGAAACCGAATCGAAATAGACCGGCGAACCGAATAGCACGATATCGCACATCACCAGCCTGTCATACACCGAATCAAGATCATCATGAAAGAAACAATACTCCGGCTCCGGGCTCTTCCCGCAGGCCTGGCAGGGGATAAATTTCAAATCATTCAAACGGATCAACTCGTGATGGCACGCGTCCGCCGCTTCCTCCCGGATTCCCCGGGCCACCTGCTCCAGCAGGATTTCGGTCGAACTCCCTTTAATCGGGCTGGCCGTCAGACTCAGAATATTCAGCATCTAATTGTCGCAACTCCTCCAGCCGGTTATATAATTCCAGCAGGGTATTCTCGATTCGTTCTTTCTCTTTATACGCATCCGTCAGTTTTTCCCAATCGGCCTTGGGGATATTATAGATGATATCATTTTCAAGGCGATGCAGAATGGTCTCATGATCCCTAATTTTCGAATCGGTGGAACGAAGCTCTTTCTTTATCCGGCCTTTGGTCTGCGAGAGCTTTTTGAAATCGGCATATTCGCGGATTTTTTCCGGGCTGGTCGATTTTCGTTCCGGTTTCACCGCCTCCGCTTCTTTCTTCTCTTTGAAATACGAATAATTTCCTTCATACAGCCGCATGGCGCCGTTTTCGATTGCCAGGATTCGTTCCGTCACCCGATCCAGGAAATAGCGGTCGTGGCTCACCACCAGATAGGTCCCCTGATAATTCCGGAGGGCTTCTTCGAGCGCCTGACGCGATTCGATATCGAGATGATTGGTCGGCTCATCGAAAATCAGGAAATTGGCCGGCAGGAATAGAAGTTTGGCCAGCGCCAGTTTGGTCTTTTCACCCCCCGATAAAACCGAAATCTTTTTTAAAACGTCCTCACCCCTAAAGCCGAACCGGGCCAGAAATGTCCGCAACCGCCCCGCTTCCGTCATCGGGTCGACCTGCCAGAGTTCATCAATCACCGTATTTTCGTCATTAAGATCGGACAACTCCTGATCGAAATACGCCACCTCCACTTTTTGTCCCAGGCTGACCGCCCCTTCAAGCAAATCGAGTTCCCCCAGAATTGATTTCAGGACGGTCGTTTTCCCGGAACCGTTGGCCCCGATAAGCCCCATCCGGTCGCCGCGGTACAAATTGAATGATACATCCTTGACCACCGCCCGATGACCGTAACCGAATACCGCCTGCTCCGACGCCAGCACCAGATTATACGACCGCTCCCCCGAATCGACCGTAAAGGAGACCTCCCGCCTCTCATCGATCGGCAGCTCGATTCTCTTGATGCGGGAAAGATATTTCATTTTCGACTGCGCCTGCTTGGTTTTCTGCCCGGCCATATTGCGCCGGATAAAATCCTCGATCCGCTTGATCTCCTCCTGCTGATGTTTGTACCAGTGCTCAATCTGCGAATGGCGTTCCTCTCTTTCCGTCAGATACTTCTCGAAACCGTTGAAATATTGCTCGATTCTCCGGCCGGTCAATTCCCAGACTTTATTGATCGTGTTGTTAAGAAAAGTCCGATCGTGCGAGACGATTATATAGGCCTTGCTCAACCCCGAAAGGTATTGCTCCAGCCAGATAGTCGAATCGATATCGAGATGGTTGGTCGGCTCATCGAGCAGAAGAAGCGTTCCGCGGCCGGCCAGAATCCGCGCCAGCGAGGCCCGGTTTTTTTCCCCGCCCGAAAAACTGCCCATCCGGCTCCGAAACCGGAACTCCGCGAACCCCAATCCCATAAGAATGGTCTTTATTTCCGCCTCGTATTCATACCCCCCCGCGGTCTCGAAATGATGCTGTAAATCACCCAGTTTCTCCAGCAAGGCGCGCGATTCGGGCCTTTCCTCCAATTCCTGCTCCACCCGGTTTATCTCCGCCCGCATCGACAGTAAATCGCCTCGCGCCGACGACACATAATCGAACAAAGTGATTTCAGCCGTCCCGGAAAATTCCTGTTCCAGATAGGAGAGAGTGCAGTTTTTGGCTTTGGTGATACTGCCGGTGTCGGGTGTAATATGCCCCGCCATCAATTCAAAAAGGGTGGTCTTGCCGATACCGTTGGGACCGACCAGCCCGATTCGGTCGGTTTCGGTTATCGAGAAAGAAAGATCATTGAAAATTTCCCGCCCATCGAATTCTTTATTGATATTTTCGCCTGCCAGAAGTGTCATGGCTCGTCGCTCTCAGGTTCCTTTTCGCGGGCCAATATCATTTCTACCGCCAGCAGGATCACCGCCGCCCATAAGAATACTTTCCAGAGCTCGCGGCCGTAACGGGCCTCGGTTACCACCGCTCCCGACGGGCGTCCGTACAGCAATACCGCATATTTCTTAATCCCCAGGGCTTTGGCGACCTGCTCCGGCCCGGCGGCCGTCAGGTCGCTTTCCGATTCGGCCACATTGGCCGGAAAAATATCTATTACCCGGCCGTCGGACTGCAGTTGATAAATACCGGGAATCTCAATCGGGTGACAATCGTACGTTATCTCATCTCCCTTTTCACTCCCCGCGATGCCATAAACGCTTTTATCCGGAGCGATTAATTCCGCGGCTTCGGCCCGGCTGACTTTCGACGAAACCGTTCGAGTGACTTTGTCCCCGACATAATTTTTCAGCTCGTACGATGATTCCGCACCGGCCAGATATTCCATGGTCCGAATGACCAGCGGAACAAAGAATGAATGCGCCGCCAGATCGGAATATTCCGGACGAAGCGGCGCGGTCATGACAATCATCCTGCCCGCTCCGAATCCCGCTTCGGTCAAAGCCGGAGAGCCGTTCGAAAAGTAAGCGAGCTTCCGGCAATGGGGACCCTCTTTCAAAGTCGGCAGGGCGTAAAATTTAATGGCCGGCAAATTTTCCTTCTGGAATTGTGCGAACGCTTTGAAAACCGGGTGGGCATAATCCAGCCTCTCCAGGGAATAATACCCCGCCCCGCTGAATGCTTTCGGCGCCGGCTTGATGATATTCAAATCGGTCTTGGAGCCGAAATTATCGTTGAAATATTCCGCCTTGATATTGGCGCCGAGAATGAAAAACAGACCGCCGCCGTCATCCATAAACCGCTGCAACTGCAGGGTCTCCACCGCACCCAAATCGGCCACCCCGGCCAAAACCACCGCCTCGAAATCATTCAATTTTACCGATGATAATGCCTCCGGAGGGATTATCTTCACCGACCAATAACGGTTCAATTCCTCCGACGGTACGAGCGCCAGCCGCACCAGGTTCCCGCTGCCATCCCCATTGACAATCAGCACATTGAACTGCTCCGGTATGCGGAAGGTAAAATAGTACCGATTATCCGGCGGATAAGCATCATCGCCAATTTCCACCCATCCGGAATGAAAACCGGCGGTCGGGACGGTATGCTTGAATTGCACCGTCTGTTTTCCCATCGCCTCAATTTGAAACTCGCTCTGCATCACCCTCGTCCCGTCGATAAAGAGGGACGCCAATTGCTCATTTTTGGCCCGGTTGTCGTAATTGCGGATTTCCGCATCGACAGCAAACTCATTGCCGACTTCGATCAATTGCCCGCCGAGATTGACTCCGGCGACCCCGCAATTACCGTCGGTTTCGACCGGCAGTTCCGCCAGATAGAGCGATATATTGCCGGGTAGGCTTTCCGGAGCCGCGGGAAGGGAATTGGCCTGAAAATCGCTTATGAGATAAAATTCCTTATTCAAATTTTTCGCTCTGGCCAGCATTTCCAGTCCCTTTTTATAGGCCTCCCCGATATTGCCGCTGTCAAAGCCCGCCGTTTGCGCTTTAAGAATATTTTCCGCCACTTCGCGGCTGAAAAATTGCTCTCCGGCCGGGAAATACGCCTGTCGGTCAAAAGGAATCAGCAGAAGTTCATCTCCCTGGCCGAAATTTTTCAAAATTTCTCCCGATTTGGTTTTGGCCAGATCAAACAGCGCCCCGTCTTTGACCTGTCGTTGCATCGATGCCGATTTATCCAGAAGAACCACTCCCGACACGCCGGCGTGCGAACCGATATAGCCGCCCCGTGTAGCCGGCCGGGCGAAGGCCAGCACCGCCGCCAGGATAATCAGCATCCGCAAAACCAGAAGCAGCAATTGACGAATCTTGATGCGCCGGACCTGCCGTTTCTGCATTTCCTTCAGATGCTTGAGCGATGAAAATGGTACAATTTTCACGCGGCGTCGGGAGAATAGATGTATCAAAAGGGGAATTAAGGCGGCCGCCGCCGCTATCAGTACAGCCGAATTAAGAAAATTAAACATCGGATTTTTGTCTAACTAAAGGTGGTACGGCTTGTCAATGTACCGCGTGCAAAGCTCGTGTTGATAAACCGCCAGCGGCAATCTCAGCCCCTGTTGATAATAATCGACCGCCGCCTTATGTTTCCCGCGCAGATCCTCAAGATTTCCCAGCGCCACCAGAATTTCGCCGAGATAATAACTTCTCTGCTCGGTAAAATAAGCGACATTCAAATATTGCCCGGCGTTGTCATAATTGCGCAAACCGAGATTGGCCAATCCGGCCCGTATTTTATAGGTGGGGTCGTCCGGAATTTGCGCCATCGTTTGCATCGTCATATCCAGGGCGTCGGAAAAATGCTCGCGGGCCCCGGCCGTATCCTGCCATATTCCCGTGCTCCCTTCCATCTTTCCCAAAAAAAGGAGGAATTCGATTTTTCCCGGAACCGATTTTTCTATTCCGAACGCTTTTTCGGCCAATTGAATCGCCCCGGCCGTATCGCCTTTGATGGCCAGTATTTTGGCCTGTAACAGCCGCGCCGTGGCATATGTGGAATCTTTTATTATCACCGTATCCAGAGCCCCCCAGGCCCTGTCATACTGGCCGTCGAACAGGTATAAATTTCCCAAAATCTGGTAATAAATAGAACGCGCCGAATCCAGTTTTATCAGCAGCCGATAACCGTCCTGCGCGTCATAATAATGACCATACTGATAACAAACCGCCGCCAGTTTCTTCCAGGTGTCGACCGAATCGGCCCGACTCGAATCATACTTGCTCATTTCTTTATAATATTCGATCTGTTGCTCGATACGGAAGGCGGCTCCGGCGCGGCTCGCATAATAATCGATTTGCCGACGGCTCAATGTCAGGGTATCGACATAGCGCCGCCAGTAAATCTGGAGTGAGTCGAGCGGCGCTTTGCACAAACTTTGCAAATTGGCGCTCAGGGTCAGATCGTCCGATTCCTCGTACAATTGTTTGACCACCGCTATCCCATATTTATCCGCGAGAAATTTCATGAAAGAACCGGCCGCGACCTCCGCCGTCGCCGGGTCAATGGCATAATACCCCTCGGTCGTCAGAATCTTTTTTATCTCCGGGGTCTTTCCCTCTCCGGCGATTTTCTTCATCTCATACGGCCAAAATTCAAAATACCCGGCCAAACCCTCGACCACGAAAGGCGGCGCATAACCCCACAGACGGAGCAATTTTAGCATATTGGGAAGCATGGCATCGGTGGAAATATAGCCGTGATTGTAAATCGTGTATATCGTGCCGCGCCCCGGGTCGAGCAGATACCCGAACCGTTTATCCCAGCGGATAGAACTCGACGGGCAGGGGAGAAGAAACAGATTCATCTGCCCCGGGGCATTGAAGTCCAGAGCGCTGCGAAAACGGGTGTATTCGGTTTCCAAATAATTCTTGATACTGTTCCAGCGGAAGTCGGCCAACGAATTGCGAATGAAATAGATCTGGAAATTGGCCGACGGCTCGGTCACGAATTGATCTTGAATATCGGGATCATACTCGCAGGGGGGATTG
>CALMKK010000193.1 GCA_937867135.1 uncultured candidate division Zixibacteria bacterium | reverse complement strand
ACCGGCAAAGCGGCATCCCGGACAAAGGCGATAGCCTCCGACATATCCGAAAAAATCTGAAACGGGGCGGTGGGAATATGATATTTTCGCATGAATTCCTTGGCAAAAGCCTTGGAGCCCTCTATTTCAGCCGCAGTCTGGGTCGGTCCGAATATCCTCAGTCCGCGCTGATTGAACTCATCGACTATTCCGAGTGTCAGAGGAAGTTCCGGGCCGACTACAGTCAGATCGATATTATGCTTTTGGGCGAAATCGGCTAAGCCGTTGATATTATCGGCTTTGATATCGACCGTTTCGGCAATCAGGGCGATTCCGGCATTGCCCGGAGCCGCATAGATTTTGCTGACCAGCGACGACTGTTTCAATTTCCAGATAATAGCATGTTCCCGGCCGCCGGAGCCGATCACTAATATATTCATAATATTTTGTCCTTAAAAAATATAAACCTTAATTATAAGTGATTGACCCGATTTATCAACAGTTTTTTTACCCGAGCGGCCGATTGGGCAATATCACATATTTAATATCACATCTTAAGTTTAAGACCATACGAGTCGAGAATAATTGTTGACATCTGAACATCTGTGCAGTAGTATATTATCGACGAGTTGAGGGCCCGGCGGAATTTCTCCGGGCGTGACCAAGGAAACCGGGCCAACCGGGCAAAAACGAAAAATGAATTTTTGAGTGATACAGGAGGTAAAGTGACGGTCAGGGAAAGGTTAACCAGACGGCAAAAAGAGATACTCGAGTATATCGAAAATATGATTACCGAGCACGGGAAAGCGCCGACCATTCGGGAAATCGGCGAAAAATTCGATATCAGTTCCACCAACGGGGTGCGGGCCCACCTGGAGGTCCTGATGAAAAAAGGGTATATCCGGAGAGAGAAATTGATTTCACGCGGGATTGAATTGGTGCGGGCTCTGGCCGGGCCGGTCAAGCGGGTGCCACTGGTCGGAGCGGTTCCGGCCGGCAATCCGATTACGGCGGTGGAAAATATCGAAGGGGAGATCGCTATCGACACCAGTTTCCTTCCCTCCGGCGACACTTTTACCCTTCGGGTCACCGGGGAATCGATGATTAATGCCGGGATATACGACGGCGACCTGGTGCTGGTGAAACGGCAAAAGTCCGCCGAGCCGGGCGATATTGTCGTGGCGGTGATTGGCGACGATGCGACCGTAAAAAGATATTTTCCGGAGGAAGGGAAGGTCCGTCTCCAGCCCGAGAATGAATCATTTGAACCGATTATGATTGATAAGCATTCCCCGGATTTTTATATCGCCGGGAAGGTGGTCGGATTGATGCGGAGGATTCAATGAGCCTGAAAAAAATTTTGGCAATCGTCCTCATTCTGCTCCTGATGCCGGTCGGCTTCGAACCGGTG